>JBCBQE010000911.1:0-3063 GCA_039820385.1 Cyanobacteria bacterium J06635_10 | reverse complement strand
AAGTACAGTCATACAGTCAGACATCAATAATATGAATAGTAGTTCAAGTAGTTCAAGTAGCTCCAGGACTTTTACTATTATTAACCAAATTATTTGCAAAAGCTGCAGAAATACCAATTAGTGCAACCGCACCGCACGCAAGGAGTAATGCATTTTTCATGATATATTATCGATTATCAATTAGCCAGCAGGCTCAGTAAGTATGTTAAGCGCTTCTTTGATACAAAAATTGATATTTATAATTTTTGCGATCGGCCCTTAACTAATATCTTCTAATTAAAGTATAAACAACTAATTACTCAAAATAAAAAATTTAATTATTCTTTGTTTTTATCGGGCTTTTGAGTCCATTTGAATGAAGTAACCACTAACCGATGCTTTGCTCGGCTCGCGAATAGACGGCATCGTAGCCACTGGCTCCGGTTTAATTAAACAATCTGTGTTTGCTGCGGTACGGTATCTATAAATACATCATCTCTAAATTAATACCCATTTTTGAAAGCGATCGATTAATAGTGCAGCAACCGACTCTACAAGCTACTTTTGAATTAAACTCAATTAGCAATAATGGAAAAGTCCCCCATAAAGGGGACAATAACTAAACTAAACTTTCAAAAAAATCTTATCTTCTAATGTTCGGAAGGTTAGGTCTTTTTGGCTTTCTTACGTGTACGGGAATATCGATTTTAATACCGATATTATTAGTATTTACACCAGTACGACGATTGGGATCTCCATCAACTCGTTGTCGGCTAGTGCGTTTTTGTTCGCACTTGGAAGAATTGCAAACCTGGGTTGATGTACTAACAGCAGTAGCACCAACAGTTCCTTTACAATTATCGCCAAATTCTTGACTTACATTGTTTCTTTGTCGTCCTTTTGGAGAATCATCGATTGATACTTGAACGTTAACATCAATCGCGTTACATCCTGCCAATGCTTTATTTTCTAAAGAAGGAACAAAGAAAGAAGATATAGTAGTTAACGAGAATAAGCTAAGGGAAAGTAATTTCAGCTTCATATTGACATCCTTGTAAATTATTGACAAGTTGTCGTTCTGGTGCGAACAACAGAACGATTTCGGCCATAACCACTTTTACGAGTGCTGCGGTAGGTTGTGCAATTACCCCTCTTCCTTGTAGTTTCGCGGTAGACACTACGTGAAGGAACGCGAATTGCAGAACCACGGTAAACGCGGGAACGGTAGAATCTTCTTCTATTACCATTTCTGATTTTTATGTCACCGTTGCGATTGATAGTTACCCTGGTATTGCCGTTTTGAACTTTAATGTTTCCTGCTGTGGCAATTCCGGCTGGTAATGCCATTAATACAGATAATGCAATAATTGAAATCGTGTGTTTGGCGGGCATGGCTTTATACCTTTTGTAGTAGAAAAACCGATTTTTATATTTATTAAGAAAATCGGCAAAATTATAGTCAAGTAAAACCAAGAGCAAACCGCAGACTTTCTGTAAAAGGTTATTTAGTAACAGTGGCGAGAACTCAAAATTAGTTGTCGCTGCATGTTTCTCTGGTTGGCATTTTGCTCAACAACGCCAGCATCAATAGCAACAGCACTTTGATCGATCCGCTGATTTGAGCGTTGTGATTGGGTATCTAAACCGCATCTGCGCTTGCGCGAACCTAATCTTAATCTTTGTTGACGCTGGCTGCTTACTTGATTAGCGCGTTGATTAACTCGACTACCAGAACCAATTACAGTAGCCTCTTGGTTTATCTCTTGGGTTGTACCTTGTCCTGCAAATGCTGCGTTTGGTACGATAATCAAAGCAGCGGCTAGTAAACCCAAGGTAGAAATTTTCTCGATCATCTTCATAGGGTGCCTTAGTGTTGGGTGTTGTGTGTTGTAATTCTGACTATTACCTAGGAAAACGTTGCTCAGTAATCGTAAAAAATCACTGATTTTTATGAATTCTGGCAACGCGTTAAGCCGTTCAATAAACTATTAACGGCGGCAACTAGTGCTAGATACTACGACTTGATTTTGTTCGCTAACACTAGTATTGCTTTGAACATTGTCAGAATAGTTTATACCAGCGCCATTCTGAACTGATGCCTGAGTCGAAGTTTGTGACTGGGTGCTGCTGTTACCGCGACAGTAACCCAAACGCTTGTACGCACGACGTTGGCGTAATTTAACTTGTTGTTGGATATTTAAAGCATCTGAACTTTGAGCGTTGACACTACCAGAGATCGATCCACCTTTTTGAGTCGTGATTTGTACATTCTCTTGTCTTTGAGAATTACCAAATGCCGTACCCGGAACAATCATTAAACCAGCAGCTAATAAGCAGAAAGCCAAATATTTGTTCAACATTTTTTAGCCCTCAAAGTTATATACTATTTTAAACTGGCGATACCGATTGCGAACGATCGGTATCGCCTCGAAAAAATTAACGGCAAACACGGCTAGTTGCAGAAGTTTGCTTTTGGTCGTTAACACTGCTGTTGGATTGAGCGTTGTCAGAATAACCTATAGCCGCACCGCTTTGAACTGTTCCCTGAGAAGAGTTCTGGGATTGTCCGTTATAGCCACGAGGGCATTTAACTGGACGAGAGTAACGACGGCCGTAACCACGACGGTAACCACCACCACGATGACCACCAACTTTCTCCCGACGCTTTTGAATTTGCTCTTGAACGTTGAGAGATTCAGAACTCTGAGCGTTTACACTACCGTCGATCGCGGTACCTTGTTGGATGGTGCTTTGGTTGCTATTTTGAGATTGAGTATCAGCGAAAGCCGCACCAGGTGCAACCATCAAACCAGCAGCTAATAAACCGAAAGCTAGAGACTTCTTAAACATTTGATTTTCCTCGTTGTTTTGTGTGTTGTGTGGTTGAGTTTGAAAGGCGTTGCACAGTAATAGATGTATTTATTTACGCTGGCAACGCCGTCCAAGTTTGTAATCAATCAGAAAAATTAACGGCAAACGCGGCTAGTAGCAGAAGTTTGCTTTTGATCGTTAACATTGCTGTTGGATTGAGCGTTGTCAGAATAATCTATAGCAGCACCGGTTTGAACTGTTCCCTGAGAAGAG
>JBCBQE010000910.1:0-3065 GCA_039820385.1 Cyanobacteria bacterium J06635_10 | reverse complement strand
CAAATTAAAGTTTTTGTTTTGAACACTTAAAGTCGTTGCTTTTGTAGTGAATATTATGGTAACTTAATATACGTAATTTTACTTAAAGAACATATCACTCTAAATTTATCGAATAAGAGTGAATTAAAATTAAAAATATGGCATTTGTATCCTTTCTTCCAGCAGGTTCTCAAATAGATCGAGATTCTATCCAAGATATACAATTAAATGTAGGTGATAAAATTGCCGTAAGCTTTGATTTAGATACTACTGGTCTGAGTGCAAACTTACAATCATTTGATATTCGAGTAGATCAAGATATTGTCGAAATTGATTTACAAGCAGTTAGAACAGAAGCAGATATAGCAGCTTTTCCCAATTTAACATTTGGCGGTAGTCCCCAGGGAGATGACATCTTTTCCGCAGTTTTTGAGCGTAATGGTCCTCCTGGAGCAGTACCGGATACTATTAAAGTTATAGTCGAGGGTGAAGTAACAGCTTTACCGGAATTAAGAAACGATGGAAAACCTGACTTAGGAATTACTGTAGTTAAAGCTATTGATGTTAACGGTAAAGATGTCACCGACTTATTTGAGCCATTGAGTCAAGCAGTAGATATACAGCCATTTCCTGTTGTTAGTGTATCGGTTGATAAAACTTTACCTTTATCCGAAGCAAATGAGGATTCGGGAACGTTTATTATTAATTTAAACGAACCCGCTCCTGTTGGTGGATTACTTGTAAATTTTGACGCTGTTGATAGCGATGGAATACCTGGTGATGTAGCAGCATCTACGGTTAACGGTGCTATTCAAGTAAACGAAAATGGCTCACCTTCAGGTATTTTGATTGATGAAGGAGTAACCGAAGCTAGAATTACCTTAACTGCTGTACCAGATGATATTGTAGAAGGAGAAGAAATCAGTGGTTTAGACCTTTTACCAGGAGATGGTTATGCGATCGATCCTGAGAGTAATAGCGCTAGTTTTATCGTTACAGATTTACCCATAGTTACTTTTAGCGTTGATAGAACTGTTATTTCCGAAGGTGAAGAAAAACCACAGATATTTACTTTACAACTTAACGAACCAGCACCGGATGATGGGTTAACTGTAAAATTACAATTAGAAGATCCTGATGGCGATTTAGGAGATGGAGGTTTCCCTCCAGAGCTTTTCAATAATATTGATGAGTCGAATTTTGTTGTCGAGAATGGTAATTTTGTTCTAGAATTTACAATTTCTCCCGGAGCAACGGAAGCTACTTTTAGTTTTTTAAGTGGTGAAGATAACAAGATTGAAGGAGACGAAACTTTCACCTTGACTCTTCTCGATGACGAAAGTTATTCAATTGATTCAGCTTCAGTTGGTATAGTTACTACACTTACCGAGAAAGAAGTCATCAATGGAACTTCTGCAGGAGAAAAGTTATTTGGTACAGATGCTTCCCAGTTTATCATCGGTTTTGCAGGGAATGACACAATCTTTGGTAATGGTGGTGAAGATAACCTAATTGGTGATGAAGGTGATGATTTAATTTATGGTGGTTCCCAAGCCGATACAATTTTAGGTGGTGAGGGGAATGATACTATTTTTGCTAATGGTGGTGGTGATTTAATCAACTCTGGTACTGGTGAAGATATAGTTTGGTTAGGTGATGGTAAAGCTACTGTCATTCTTGAAACTGGGGAAGGTTTTGATATTGTGAATAATTTTCAATTAGGTGCAACCACTTTCCAAGTTGAAACCACAGATAACCTTTCTTTTACTGATAGTGTAGATGGTGCGAAAATTTTCCAGGGAGATGATTTGTTAGCTGTTGTTTCTTCGCAGTTTGCCAATACTTTCAGCGATAATCTAGATAGTATTTTTATGGCATAAGTAGTTCAGTGGTCAAAATTATCACTGGTATGTCGGAGCGCTACTCTACGATAACGCTCCACCTACAGCCTTAAAGCCTTACTAAGAGCTTAATACAGCTATTGTACATTTCGTTACATAGTGATTTAAATTAAGTAGATCAGCGTTGAAAATTATAATGTGCGATCGGCGTGTAGTGAGTAGTAATAAAGTTTGTCAGCCAATTTACCCAAACTATATTAAGTAATGTAAATTTAGTTCAAAGTCTCGATCCATCTCACTATTTACTATTCCCAATTACAATTTTCAACGCCAACCTACTTAATGCTGCAATTCTAAATAATTAACACTAAAGAGATTATTGTCATCTATCCAGGTTTTTCTTAACTTAAATCCTGCTTTTTGAGCTAGCTCTCGAATATCTTCTGTACTATATTTATGAGAGTTTTCAGTGTGAATACTTTCCCCTTCTTTGAAGCTAAATTTTTCTCCTGAAACTGTAACAACCTGAGACTTTTTACTAATTAAATGAAGTTCTATTCTAGCTAGAGTTGGATTATAAGGAGCATAGTGATAAAAATTATCTAAATTAAAATCAGCATTGAGTTCCCTATTAATATTATTCAGAATATTGAGATTAAACTTTGCCGTCACACCCTGAGAATCATTATAAGCAGCATGAAGTATATTAGGGTCTTTTTTCAAATCAAATCCTATTAACATACCTCCTTGACCATTTAATAAATTTGCCGATTTTTTTAATAAAGCGATCGCTTGAGAACTATCTAAATTGCCAATTGTACTACCAGCGAATAAAATGACTCTATTTTTGACATTTTTGCAATCAGGTAATTTGTCTTCGGGTAATTTTAATTCTTGGGTATAATCACCTACAACAGCAATGATATCCAATTCTGGATACCTGGAACTTGTAAATTCTGCATAGTCAAATAAATGTTCTTTGGCGATATCAATAGGTATATAGCCTATAGGACTATCAAGAGCATCAATTAAAGGATAAACTTTCTCAAGACTGCCACTACCATACTCAATCAATAAACAGTTTTCATCAATTATTTCTGCAATTTCTTTGCTATTTTTTTGCAGTATATCAATTTCAGTTCGAGTGGGATAATATTCCTCTAATTGACAAATTAGATTAAATAAATCTGAACCTAATTTGTCGTGATAGAAGAACTGGGGAGGAAATTCTTTTCGTGGTAAAGA
>JBCBQE010000909.1:0-3065 GCA_039820385.1 Cyanobacteria bacterium J06635_10 | reverse complement strand
AAAAACTAATTAGTTTAGTGAATTGATTTTCAATAATTAAAATACTTTTGTAAAAAAATATAACTAATGAGGCTATCGGATTTCACGAAAATACCGATCAACTCTTATTGTGTCGCTGTATTTCTCAGCTTTCAAGTACGTGAGGCTGACTATATATCCACCCTCCCAAGACTTAATAAAGCCTTAGTGAGGGTGTTTGGCTTATGGGAAAATATTTTATTGGATCTGACCTTCATATTAAAATGGATACAACGGAACAGTACCGGCATGGCCCCTCGATTTCCGTTTTGTGGGTACTTGATAACTGAAATGACAATTATCGATAAGTTGTTGAAGGTGCAATTTTTTCAATAGTAATTAAAGACTGCATTATTTCTTTAGCAATGGGTGCAGCAACAGTACTACCGAAGGTATTTTCTCCTTGTGGTTCGTCTACTAGGGCTAACACTACATAACGGGGAGACTCTACCGGTAATATACTAACAAAGCTAGTAATTTTTGAACCACTAATATAGCCTCCAGTAGCACCAGCTTTTTCAGCGGTACCAGTCTTACCTGCAATGCGATATCCAGAGATTTTAGCGGCTTTACCGGAACCCTTCTCAACCACGCTTTCCATCATGTTTAATACGGTTTGAGTTGTTGTTGGAGAAAAAATTTGGCGGGGTGCTGGCAAATTTATGTCATCATGCATTTGTCCTTTGTTATCTATGAGTCCTTTTACTACATGGGGAGTAACCAATTTACCACCATTGGCTAAGGCTCCGTGCATTTGGATTAGTTGTAATGGCGTTAGCGAAAAACCTTGACCAAAAGAAGCTGTTGCCGGTTCAATGGGAGAATTAGTAAACTCTTCCTGTGGTTTCAGACGACTGTTTGTTTCAAAGGGCAAATCTGTATCGGATTTTTGTCCTAATCCCATTCTTTCGAGCCAGCCATAGTAAATACTTGGCTGCAATCGCTGGATCATTTTGACCATTCCAATATTGCTGGAAGTTTGGAGAATTCGGGCAATATTGATGATTCCATGACTATTTTTCTCGGCATTCCTGATTTCACGATCTGCAACTTGAATCAGTCCTGTATCATTAAATACGTCATTAGGCTGAATAGTATTTGTTTCCAGGGCTATGGCGACATTTAAGGGTTTAAAAGTGGAACCGGGTTCGTATAAATCAGCTACTGCCCAATTTCTAAATAAGGAAATATCCTCTTTAGTAAATTTATTATTGGGGTTGTAAGTAGGCTGACAAACCAGGGCTAGGATCGAACCATCCCATGCATCCATGACAATAACGGCTCCGCGTTTGGCCTTGAATTTTTTTATTTGTTTTTGGAGTGCTAATCTCGAAACCCGTTGTAAGCGGGTATCAATAGTTAATTGCATCCCCAATTTGTCAAAGTTAAGAAATCCATCTGGGGCATGATCCGGCATTAATGCACCCTTACCATCTTTTGACAGACGCACTGTCTTCATGGAGCGTTCGAGTAATTTTTCTTGAGAATATTCGATACCCGCTTTACCGCGACGATCTGAATTAACATAGCCTACTATATCAGCAACTAAACTTTGATAAGGGTAGTATCGGGAGTATTTTTTCCTTAGATCTATACCATTAAGTCGTAATCCACTAACTTGATCTGCTACTTCTTCTGCTAACTTAGACGAAATTAAAATATTGCTTTTTTGTTTAGTAAATCTAGCTTCTAATTTATCGGCATCTTTATTTAAAATAATTGCCAGCCTCCGTGCAATCTCAGATGGAGACTTGTCTTTGTCAAACAGCTTGGGATGCACGCGCAAACTATAAACTGGAAGATCGATCGCTAAAACCCTTTTGTTGCGATCTACTATTTGACGACGAGGAATAAAAGGACGCATACTAAACATTTGTTGATTTCGCGCCTTTTTAGTTAGCTTAGCTCCGTCCACAATTTGCAAACGGTATAAGTTTATTCCTAAGCCGAAGCAAATAGCTATTAATATACCCCAAATCAGAAATAATCGGTTTTTTGGACTATGTGAAATCGGTGGAGATTCTGCGGCAACTTTTCTCTTATTTCTACTCTTTAAAGTACTCGGATTGAACTGCGACTGCCTATAATTTCTTTTGGGAATTCTGCTGCTTTTACCTGGAAACTTCTGCATAAAAATTGTCCTTCACTATGAACGTTCCCTATTCTTACGTTGAAAATTTATCTGTCACACAATAGTTAAAAGCGGCTTTGTGCATCCACACCCGGACACTTGCTTTTTGGCTCGGGGTAGCTGCTTCCAAGCAGTGTCGTGGCTTTTTGGCTCCCCTAGGATAAAAAATGTACCAGTTGCAGCCATTCCTGTCTAAGTAAGTCGGCCTCAAATTTACCCAACTATATTACAGCTTGGGTAAAGTTGCTCCAAAACTTTGTTACTACTCACCCCATCACTATTCACTACTCACTTGCCCCAATTACTATTTTCAAGGCCAACCTACTTAACCTAAAATCCCATAACTCTAAATAACCTTTATGGTTATAAATCAATTTTGATACTTGTGAAAAAATTGGTTAACAATTACGTATTTTAATATCCCAATGCATTTGAAGCTGGTGCTTCTATTCGATCGGACTCTTTCTCAAGATATTGGGAATTTAATGGGACAGTTTCTTCCAAGAAAATAGTGTTTGCTGGAGTAGGCGAGACTAATCCATAACGCGGCTTTTCGGCTTCTTGTGCCATTTTATTTTTTAGCGTCTCATCATGTTTTGTTAGCTGGCGCTCATTCCGTTGTAACTCTTGTAACTTCTTATAAGAGCGACTCCACAGATGCTGAGAATATACCGTCCAACCATAAACTATTAATGTCGCACCTACTAACAGAAAGGTTACAATAGAAGTCTTACGATGAAAGGAATTCCAGCGCATTAACCACATTGGTACTTTACTACCATCTGGCATTATGGGTATCGCTTTTTGATTTTTAGGTTCGCGATTTTTGCTCGCTACACTATTAGAATTTATCCGTTGAGGTTTGACTCTTGGAGATGGCGAAGTATTAGAGCTAATACTAGAACTATTCTTTGAG
>JBCBQE010000908.1:0-3065 GCA_039820385.1 Cyanobacteria bacterium J06635_10 | reverse complement strand
TAGATTCAAGCGTGACTCCAGAGGCGGCCCACACCGAACAAGCTCGGTTCTTGTAGAGTGAAGCTGGGAACAGGGCATAACCAGACGACTGTTATGGGTTGACACTGATGCTAACAGGGAGTTCCTACGGTGAAACAGAGCCTAAAAAAGTAACCTATCCACAAGCAAGGCATAACATTAAAAACCTTGACTTCATCGGAGATCATACCCGCCGCACTTTAGTGTAGTAGCAGCAAGAATCTAGGGTATCCGATGGTTAAATTGGCTACACCTAACGGAACGAAAAAAGATATACAAACGTATATATCTTATCATCTGAGGGAACGAATAAAAACGAGTCAAAGGTCACGGGACGGTCGAACCCCGTGTAGGTAAGACGAGATACGGAACTCCTTTGACTCGGGTAGGACAGCGTGTAATTACGCTGAGGTATTCAGAAAACATCTAACGGAGAAGAGCATGATTAGGCACAGTAAAAATACTAGTGAATCTTGGAAAAACCTTAACTGGAAGAAATTCCGTAAAGACTTATTTCGCCTTCAATGTAGGGTGTTCAAAGCAGTTCGAGTAGGAGACAAGCGCAAAGCACTGTCACTTCAAAAGCTTATTCTGAAATCCAAAGCGGCTAGATTTTTGGCAATCCGTCAAGTAAGCCAATTAAATGCAGGCAAGAAAACAGCAGGTGTAGACGGCAAAAAATCTCTCAATTTCAAAGAAAGATTCGAGCTTGAAACACTTCTGAAGAACACTGGTAACAACTGGTATCATCAGAAGCTACGTAGTATACCCATACCTAAGAAAGATGGAACTACCAGAATGCTAAAAATTCCTACTATGGCAGATAGAGCTTGGCAATGTCTCGCAAAATATGCCTTAGAACCTGCACACGAAGCAACTTTCCACGCAAAAAGTTACGGTTTTAGACCAGGACGTTCAGCACATGATGCACAGAAAATCCTATTTAACAACCTGAACTCATCATGCAACGGAATAAATAAACGAGTCATAGAACTTGATATCGAAAAGTGCTTTCTCCCAAAGGGAGACGCTTCGCGAACGATAGGATAAGCCACACCACAATAATGAAAAACCTTATTGCCCCTAAAGGCATGAAAACTGGAATATTACGATGCTTAAAAGCAGGAGTAAACCCAGAATTTCCAGAACAAGGTACACCTCAAGGTGGAGTGGTTAGTCCTCTACTGGCTAACATCGCATTAAACGGTATCGAAAGTATTCACAGATATCACAATATATCAAGAAAAAGAATCACAAAAAATACCAAGGAAAAAGACATTATCGAACCATCAATCCGCTACGCGGACGATATGGTAATAATTCTCAGACCTAAAGACGATGCAAACGAAATACTCGAAAAAATCAGTCAATTTCTAGCAGATAGAGGAATGAAGGTAAGCGAGAAAAAGACAAAGATAACCGCCTCGACAGATGGATTTGACTTCTTGGGCTGGCATTTTAAAGTGCAAAGCAACGGGAAATTTAGAAGCACTCCCTCAGTGGAGAACTTCAGAAAATTCCGTAAGAAAGTCAAGAAAATCGTCAACAACTCGAATTATGGCTCTAAGGTAAAAGCTGAAAAACTTGCACCAATAGTTAGAGGTTGGAGGAACTACCATAAGTTCTGCAAGATGGATGGTTCGCGATTCTCGCTATACCACATAGAAACCAGAACATTCAAGGTATTCAATAAGGAAACAAAGCAGAATCGCCACTCTAGTAAACAATTACTAGATAAAGCGTTTCCCTCAGTATCCTACTCCGAAAATAGCCACATCAGCGTCAAGGAAAATAAATCACCTTATGACCGAGACATAACCTACTGGAGCAAACGAAACAGTAAGTTATATGACGGCGAAACTTCTAAAGCCTTAAAAAGGCAAAACCATTCATGTAAAGTATGTGGATTAAAGTTTACAAGCGATGAGCGAGTACACTTACATCACATTGACGGTAATCATAACAACTGGAAAACAAAAAATCTAGTGGCAATACACGAGTCTTGCCATGATTATATTCACATGAGCAAAAGCCGAAAAGCTTAAGAATATCGGAAGCCGAGTGCGGTGAAAGTCGCACGCTCGGATTTAACAGAGAGGTGCGGAGGATAATACCTCCCATCGACTCTACCAGACTCAAGTATCCGTTTCTGATAGCAACTGGAAACGTATCGGACAATTCTCAGCCAAAAAAGCGCGATTAATACAGCGTTCAACGGGTTTAATTGTCACTTCTCAAAAATACAAAGTTTACGGCGAATAAATTCGCTGTTTCGGGCGTTTTTCCTCTCAGCTTTAAAAAGTCTGAGTTTCCAAACTACCGAGATTTTCTTATGAATCTCTCTCCCGACTGGGTTGCAGTTTTGAACAAGTACAATATCGAAGCTGTTCACTGGTCCACTATTGGTAAACCGGATGCAAAAGATACGGTAATTATGGAATGGGCGAGAGATAATAATTACATAGTTTTTACTCATGATTTAGATTTTGGAACTTTGCTAGCAGCAACTCAAGCCAACACACCAAGTGTAATTCAGGTTCGCACCCAAGATGTTTTACCTGCGAGCATAGAAAATCTAGTAGTTTCAGCCTTAAGTCAATTTGAAACACAATTGATTAATGGTGCTTTAGTTACTATTGATCAAGCTACTTCTAAAGTGCGGATTTTACCAATTATTCCTAAATCAAAGTGATTAACTATCTGGGTGTAGCACTGATAATTAATATTCGCTTGTTTTTAAGCATCGAGATGCTGATAATTTACTGCATAATTTCATCACTTTTCTAGGTATTGGTGACAAACATCCTCCAGAAAAGCTGTTATAAATTGACTTTAAAACTGCTACTGTTTTTGAATATATTCCTATCGCTGAAGGAAATTTACCCAGTACGACTTTATTAAGAACTAGTAATTTAAATAATTCACTTTCGTTAGTGCTATGTTTTACGTTATATATCAAGGTATATAGTTAAAAATTATACAAGATTAAAAATATATCTCTTCCACAAACACTAAAATATTTAAATTACTAGTTCTTAATAAAGTCG
>JBCBQE010000907.1:0-3067 GCA_039820385.1 Cyanobacteria bacterium J06635_10 | reverse complement strand
AGATCGGCAATTATTGTTAAAGATAAAGAATTTTCAGCACTTGATGTCGCATTATCTAAAATTTCTAGCGCTTGTTTTGCATTTTCTTGAGCTTCTATTACAGCCGATTTATGCAGCATTACTTCAGCTAAAAAACCATAAGCCCGCGCTAATCTAAATTGGTGGGGATAGGTTTGATGTAAATTTAGAGCTTTATTGCTAACAGTCTCTAACTCATCCCATTTTTCTTGGCGTTGCAATACTTCTCCCCAAGCGTTGATAAAATTAGCTACTAAATCTAAACGATTGGCTTGCTCAAATAAGGTTGTACATTGCTCAAAATAATCTTGTGCCTTTTGATAAGCTTGCTCCGATTCATTACGATAGAGCGCCCCATAGGTACGCCAGGATAAGCCAATGCTGTAGAGTACACAGGCACGTTTTATTTGTATTAATGGGGAAATGGGAGTAGAGGGAGTAGAGGATAAAAGTAATAAGCTGCGCTCGTAGTGATCTAGAGATTTTTCTAATGTTTTACCGATATCTCTACCTAATACAAATTCTAAACCAGCTTCTAGTTCTTTATGTATGACTATGTTGCGATTTTTAAGCTCGGTTTTTGCTAATTCTAATTCTATACGCTGTGGAGAACCAGTTCCCAAATTCAGGTCTTTATTATTGACAAATCTACCTGCACCTATTTCAAGTACTTTGGTAAAGACTTTATCTTCTGCCTTTTGGATAACTTCCACTAAATAATCTGTGGCGATCGCAAATTCAACTGTTGTAGCCCAAGTTTGCAAATCATGGGCTATGCGAATCAGTTTTTGCAGTACTTCATCGGTTACCCACAAGACTACGGGGAAAGGAAAGTTTTTACGGAACTCTTCCCGTACTTGGTTTGCACCTTTAAGTAATATATCCAATTCTTTTACGGATTCCAAACCAGAAACTATCAAAGCTTGGGGATATTCTTCACCTAATTCAGTTTTAATCGTTCTGTAAAGCCTTTTACTAGATTTATCGAGAAGTATTTCACGAACTTTTACCTGACAAGAGCTTTGTAATTTTTGCGTCAATTTTTGTTGCAAAGTAACTGAATTACAATGTGCCAAAATCAGCGCAAATTCTCCCTCTGAATTGGAAATTGCCCAACATAATTCTTCCCAAGAATCTTCGTTATAAGCGTGAGTGTCTTCAGTATTATTAATCATTGATTTTTGGATTTTATAATTTGAAAATACCAGGATTATTCCTATTAAGACTTACGCAACTGGCATATTTTTTTTGTAGGGTGCTGTGACACTTAATTAAAATTTGAACGAAATAATCAGGGTTGTAGTGTCACGCACCATCCGAGTTTTGTGACACTTGCGTAAATTCTGCCTATAATTAAAAGCTTTAGAAATGACCTAAAGTAATGTTTAGCGCGTCACGATCGCCATTATTAATCTTTGGTGCGTGACGCTGCAATAAAAATGCATATTTATTACTACATTTCTCAAAGCGTCACACACCCTACATTTAATTCCTAACTTTTTAAAACTCAGCCGCTTCAACTAAAAGGGGATTAATATCAAACCAAAATCCTTCACTATCGCAATATTCATAGACAAAACGACTGTGAATTACACTGCGATATCCTTCATCTCCTCGCACTTGTTTGTTTTTCGCAACTTGACGCAACAATTCCCATTCATCATCGGTAATTGCTAAAGTCATTTGATTGCGAGAAGATTTAATTACATACTCCAAAACATCCCTTGAAAGTGGTAGTCGGCGTTGTTTTTTTATCCAATCGTAAAGTAACATTAGTAACTCACGAACGTGACCGCCACTGACACTACACAACCGTTCCAAAGTTTCCTGACTATCGAAAACCTCTGTTACTAGCTCCAAACGTTGTTCTGGTAATAAATACGGAAATGCTCTCACCATTACCATCTGTTTGAGTAAATACATTCCCTGCTCGGATATACTTCCATTCCGCTGCACTACGGGTACCATCGGTAAGACTTTGGGATTAACTGTAAATCGCTGACTCAACCTGGTGATATCATTAGAAAACCTTAATGCAAGAGGCATTGTGTAAACTACATGACATTTGAGTGTGCGTAATTGTTCGCCTCTATCCACAAATAGATATTCAGCTTGCGCTCTTCCCCAAGGTTTTTGAACGCTTTCAAGACGATCGAGATTATCAATAATTACTACTAATCCTTTTTTTCCGGATTGCTTAAGTTTTTCAATACCAGGCTCTATTAATTCTTCGTTAATTGCATCTAAAATTCCTTTAGTTCTAGGGCCAAGATATTCTCTTAATTTACTACGAAGTTCGGGACTATCTTTGGCTCTGGCTGTAATTTTGCCAATTCCCAGCGCTACCAACGACACTCCTTCTTTTTCATTGGCTTTCAATTCGCCGATACCGGGAATACTAGCTTCAGCGGAGAATTTTCCATCGCTACCAGCAGCTAATTTACCGATACCTGGAATTTTAGCTTCTCCAGTTACTTCAAGTTCCGTTTGCAAAATTTTGGCAATACCTTGAAGCAAAGACTTCAAACCCTTGGGCTCGGCAAGTTCGAGCTTTTCAAAATTATCGAGACTTTCACTGACGCGACGAGCGATCGCTAACATCACATCAGCAATATCAACATCACCCATTTCCAAGTCTTGACTAGACTCAAAGTAAACTACATGAAAGCCTTCTTCTTCTAATTCGGCTTTAAGTCGCAGCAATTCTGTAGACTTTCCACAGCCAATATGTCCCGTAAATAGCTCGCAAGTAGGCTCATCGGGGGAGAAAAAAGTGATATTGTCTTTTAATTCCTCGATAATTTTGCCGCCGCGTACCGAAGAAAAATCAATATAATATTGTCTATCTAAGGGATTGCTAATAACCAAAGTTTTGCTTGGGTTACAAGTTTGGTAAAACTTTTGTAAATCTAGTTTCATCCACTTCTTAACTTTTCGCGATTTTATCCCTTTCTTATACAGAATTTTCTATGTATATTCCACATAATTGTTTAATTACTCATATTTTTTAATTCTTTGATGAGATAATATTCACGAATAAAGAATTAAG
>JBCBQE010000906.1:0-3073 GCA_039820385.1 Cyanobacteria bacterium J06635_10 | reverse complement strand
GGTACAGTGTCTTGTGCTTTAGCTGTACCCATAATACCAAAAATTACTGATGCGATAGACCCATAGATACAGAAAAAAGAAGCAAAGTGTAGAGTATTAATTTTCATTTTTCCCCTACCTAAAAAGGAATTACTAATAATCTCTATTATAGAACCTATCCCTGGTTGACCTGCATTCCGAGGCATTATGATTAATTCTCCTGTAGCAGTTCGTTTCGATTTTAGATCGCGGTTGCCCTAATGCCGAAGGCATCAAGCTCCGCTTATCGCTAATTCTTTGAACTGTTCGTGAGTGACTTTGAAAGCTTCGGGGATGATGACGGTAGAATTGGACATGGGGTAGTAATAAGTAATGAGTAATGAGTAATGAGTAAGTTGTTAATTATTCGTAATATAAAATATTTGAATTAAGGTATTTTATTATAATTTTAAATATACCAAATTAACTTTGTCGGAGTGCATTTGTTAAAATACCTAATATTTTATTAATATCTTTAATATAATATTCACTCAAATCAATAGAAATAGTTTTATCTTCTAACTTCATAAATTGCCAAATTGTTCCAATAGTTATTACTCCATAAATAGTTTTAATTTGATTATTTTGTGCTTTATTAAACAATTGTGCTGCAACCATTTCTGCAATACACTGACCCAATCCAGCTTTCAGGTTTTCATTCTTCGTTTCAACTAAAGTAATTACAGGTGAGCGAAGAAAAAGCTGTTCTTGAGAAAGACTAATAATAAAATCACAAAAGCCATTGAGTCCTTTCGTAACATCAACATTAAAATCAATTCCTGAAAACAAGCTAATTTCGTAATTGAGTTTACGTCTGACTTCAAGTAAAATTGGACTAATTATCATTTCAGAACGGGCTTTTTCTGTATTAATAGCAATTGCTAAATCTATATTTTCGTTCAAAATAGTTGAAAGTAATTCGCTAGATTTTTCTTCAGGAAAGTTAGCAAATATTTTGGAACCTTCATTAACAGTTAATCCAAAATCTAGAATTACTTGAGCTAGTTTAAAATCACTGTAAGCCATTTGAACAACTCAATAACTTCTTTAAATTATAAACGCGATCGCAAGTTATTTGAATTGCTCGTGAATTAGTTTGAAAGTGTCGAAAAATACATTTTTGTACTAGAATCATAACATTGTTTTACACAATGTTATGATTCTATCTGGCTTACCCAGAGTATGCAGAGTAGGAAAATTAGAGCCACCCGAATGAGCAACAAGGACCTTGACAATATCAAACTGACTGAATTCCAGCAGTCGATTAACTGCTGTAACGTCACCGCGATTGCTTATGCACTCACAGCACTAGGTTCTCCAACGACTGTTGATGATATATTCTAAATAACCAGACTGCCGATTGCTTCGGTTTTAGATGACGGGATGACCCTTGCACAGACCTATGACACCTTGAGTAAGTACCTTGAAGGTGCTAGTTTATCCTTCTCTTCAAGGATGGAGAATTTCGATAAACCAAGCATGACACTTGATACTTTTATTGAGGAAATTGAAAAAGCAGTTTTGGATAACAAAGATATTCACATTCTAAATTTCAGTGTAAGCATAGCCCACGATAATTCCAATTTAGGAGAGGGTCATTTTTCTTTAGTCGCAGACTACGATCCAACTACAAAAGAATTGACTATTGCTGATACTAATCCCAAGAAGTACACCCGCTTTTGGAAATGTCCTAGACAAGGATTCTTCCTCTACACGCTCCCGTGGAATGATTGAAGTTCGGAAGGTTGACAGCACGGAGCAGTTAAATTAAATTTTTTTTTGGCGTTGCTGAATGGCAATATGAATTTGCATTTTCGGTATGATTAAATAAAAATACTTTGTGCTGGAAGTAGTTTTTGATAAGACTAATTCATATTTTCAATCAGCAACGCCAATGTATAACTCTTCAAGCAATCAACAACCTTGCTCTATCAGCTTGTTCCTGTACTGTCTCTTTTAACCATTCACTAATAGATTTACCTAGTTTAATCGCAATTGTAGGATCTTTTGTTAATGTTTCGTGGATTTTCTGTTGCAATTCTGGCTTTTTCTGACGTGCTAAATCGTTAATTCTGCCATCGGAAACAAATTGACGTATCCAAGCGGGTATATCTGTATCTTTAACTAATGATTCACCGGCGAAGTAAGCAATAATTCCAATAATTGGAGCAATGATTCCGGCAAAAATTAATACGTGAAATAAACCGGCGATCACAACGCCAACTATAATCGCTACGAGGTGTCCCACAAAGACAGAAAGTCCGCTCAAATCGTTAAAAGAAATGGATGTGGGAACTTTCCCAGTGTGATCTCCTAAGTCAATTGTTTTACTACCAAATGTACCCAAAGGTAAGCCATATTTATTACATATAAAATCAGTTTTTTCTCGGACTTCATCTTGTACGTTTGCGAGCCATGCTAATAAGCATTTGGTAACTTTAGCATTACCATCGCTCCCTGTCAGCCAAGTTTTAGCTTTATTTTCAATTTCTAATTCTAAAGCTTTGAGAGTTTTAATTTCTCGATTTCGCCAAGATTTGACGCAAGGTTTAATTACTTCTTCTACTAAACCATCAGCTAATTCTGCGGCTAATTTATCCAGGAATGTTGGTACATGATTTCCCACAATACCTGTCAATTCGTTATCTAAAAACTTACTAATTTCATCCATGAAACCGGATGTACGAATATAAACTCTTCCCCAACGGGATAATCCCCTAGCAATACATAATTCGGGTTCACCATCGCGTTTACAAGGTAGATTAGGAAAGGTTTCTTGACACATTTCCATCACAAAACCCATTTTGGAAGCGCTACCCGTGAGTAAAATTGCACTAGGTACGATTGCTTGTTCATCTAATTTGTGTTTTACTACCTGCAACTGAGTTGCGAAGTCTTCGCGCCAACTTTTATTATCTAATTCTTGTAGGGGTTTATTAAGAATGGCGTTCATAATTTTCCCATTTACCAAAGGTGAAAATTTGAACTTTCTTTGAATATCTTCGCTACCAACGTTAACTAAATCCGAATCGTAGGTATCTTGATAATTAAAATA
>JBCBQE010000905.1:0-3077 GCA_039820385.1 Cyanobacteria bacterium J06635_10 | reverse complement strand
ACCTGTCAAACCCGCACTATCAATTAATACTAGTTTTTCTACTATTTCCGGATAAGTTAAAGCAAAATCAATCGCCGCTGCACCTCCCATGGAAGCACCAACTAAAATTACGGGTTGGTTAATCAAGTTTTTCCAAAAACAATGAAGATGGGTTTTAATGTCATTTGGATTAAACTTGATCCCCGCAAGTCTGTCTGTAAAGCCAAAACCCAATAAATCAACTGCCCAAGTTTCATTTTGTGCAGCTAAGAGAGGTAACAAACGACGGTATTCTAAAACTGAACTATCAAAGCCATGTATGAGTAGAAATGGGGTACCGCCGCTGCCTTGATGCACGTAGGTTGTATTAATCGATTGCTCACTTAAAGGAGTTGTCAGAGATGTTTGCTCGATAGTTTGAGCCAGAGCAATTGAAGCAGATTCGGTTAATTGCTCAACCCCAGCAGGAAGAAATTTAGGAAACATTAATTCAATGAACAATGAACAATGAACAACTCGTTCAGTAGGAAGGAGAATAGAGATAATTTTTAGTTTACCTTGTTGTGGCTGTATTAAAAATATTTGATTTTGAATTATTCAGTTAAGGGCTTATAATTTGCTATGCTCCATAGCAAAGGTTAAAGGTTAAAGGTTAAAGGTTAAAGGTATCGATGTTAATTACCAATTACCAATTACCCATTACCCATTACCCATTACCCATTACCAATTACCAATTACCAATTACCAATTACCAATTACCCATTACCCATTACCAATCCCCAATGCCCAATAACTATATCCGCAGCCCTAAAGAAATCTACGATCGCTCTTTTTCTATAATCCATGAGGAAGCTAATTTAGACAGCTTATCTGCTGATTTAATACCTCTAGCAGTACGTATTATTCATAGTTGCGGCATGACGGATATTGTTAATGATTTAGCGGCATCAAGGGGCGCTGTAACTATTGCCAGAAAGGCACTTACAGATGGTAAACCAATTTTATGCGATGCCGAAATGGTAGTCAAAGGGATCATTCAACGGCGTTTACCTGGGGATAATCGGGTAATTTGTACGCTGAATTATCCAGAGGTGCCCTCCTTAGCGCGGGAATTGGGTAATACTCGCTCAGCGGCGGCGGTAGAGTTGTGGAAGCCTTATTTAGAAGGGGCAATTGTGACAATTGGTAATGCTCCTACAGCTTTGTTTCATCTTTTAGAATTACTTGATGCAGGATTTCCTAAACCTGCGGTGATTTTGGGTTTCCCCGTGGGTTTTGTAGGTGCACGGGAATCGAAAGCGGCTCTGGCTGCGGATAGTCGGGGAGTGCCCTTTATTACTTTACATGGTAGAAGAGGAGGAAGTGCGATCGCAGCGGCTGCGGTGAATGCTCTAAGCAAGGAGCAGCAATGAGTAATGGTTGTCTTTATGGTGTTGGTGTGGGTACGGGAAACCCTGAGTTGATTACTTTGAAAGCATTACGGATTTTACAATCTGTACCAGTAATAGCTTATCCAGCAACGGATTCTGGTAATAGTTTTGCTCGTTCGATTGTTGCTGAATTTCTTCAAGATAGTCAAATAGAGATTCCGATTGTATTACCTTTTAAACTAGAAGAATCCGCTCAACCCTTTTATGACAATGCTGCGGAGGAACTTGCAAAATATTTAAATCAGGGGCAAGATGTCGCCATATTGTGTGAAGGCGATCCGTTTTTTTACGGTAGTTTTATGTATATTCACAATCGTCTTTCCCAAAGATTTGCAACAGAAGTAATTCCGGGAATCTCTTCAATAATGGCGAGTGCTGCAATGATAGGATTACCCTTAACTTACCGCAATGATGTTTTCATGGTGCTTTCAGGGATACTTTCAAAGGAAGTTTTGACAGATAAATTAAAAGTCGCAGATGCTGCGGTAATTATTAAACTAGGGAGGAATTTTAGTAAAGTAAAGCAGGTTTTAGAGGAATTGGGGTTAATTGAAAGAGCAAAGTATATAGAATATGCGACTCTGGAGAATCAACGGATATTACCTGTAGATGAAGTTGAAGCGCTTCGTGTACCTTATTTTTCGTTGATTGTCATACCAAGTCAGTTTTCTTGAATTCTTCGAGCTCCTAGAAGGCAAAGTAGGTAGATATAAATAAACCCGCACTATGTAACAAAATGTAAATTAGCGTCATGGGTACCCGTCATAAGGCTTATTCCAAACGAGCTACCTACTATTCCCTTGTCATGGGTACCCGTGATAACGATAATTTTTCCCACCCATCTACTTGTTTGATGTTTTCAAGGCAGAAAAATAATATTTATTATAGTTAAAAATCATAATCAAATAATCGTCATCCCTAAGTGTGTAATTAGATGAAGGATTCGTGATTACATCACCTCCCTCACCTTGCTGGATAGCAATAACAATACTTTGTCTATGCTCCTTCATTCTCGCAAACACATCTATAAAAAGACGATTAACTTCATCTTCAGGTACGGGTATTTTATAAAGCTGATTATCATACTGTTTGCTCAACAGATTAAAGATAACATTGCTAATGCCATCATTTATGATTGAATCAACAATTAGCTGACTGCTCAAGTTGCTGCTAACAATAATTTCATCAGCATGAGCTCTATTACAAATTTCAACATAATTTTCATTTACAAGTTCGACAATTGTATAAGCACTACGATTAATGGTTTCTACAGTTAAAGTTGATAGTGCAACTTTTGTATCACGATTTACATCATCTAAATTGTCATCTCCTAAAATAATCACGGTTTTTGCTTTTTTGACATTTGCTTGTTGTAAAGTTTCATCATTAACCGAACCTTTAACAAAGAATAAATTTCCATAATCAATAGGTTTCTTGTCGATATTGGCAATTAAAACTATTGGTGTTTTACGAGTTCTATAATTCCTGCGTAATTTTTCAATAATTTGCCTAGATCGATAATTCCATTCACACAAAATAATGTGTCCTTCAAAGGTATAGCAAAATAGCCCTTTCTCTTCTTCTTGCATGTTTTGTTCTGACATAAAAATAACAATTTTCCTATCTTATATTTATACAAATTAAAACTGACAAAATAGAATTAATTAT
>JBCBQE010000904.1:0-3079 GCA_039820385.1 Cyanobacteria bacterium J06635_10 | reverse complement strand
CAATGATAGTATTATCAGTCTCTCCAATGTATTAGGTAGCAATATTTTTGATTTACTCGTAGCTATTCCTGTAGGAATTTTGATTGCTGGTGCTTCAATCGTTGATTTTGCTATTACTGTACCAATGATGGGTGCATCAATTTTGGCAACGATTGTTCTATTTGTGATGCTTCTGAGGAAGTTTGATTTGAGTTATAGAGAATCCATTCTATTGCTAGTTATGTATGGATGTTTCGTGGCATGGATGGTTTCGGAAACTTTTGGGATTACTAATGTAATTTAACCAGATCCCGCAAAAAGCGGTGTTACTGATGTAATACCGCTTTTGGGGAAAATAAATTGCACTATCAATTATTTGTTACTTATTTGCGGGCAAGCTACTCCCCTCAACCCCGATCGTGTTAAGATCTTTCTCAATTATGAAAGCTGTGTTCGATACTTGGATTTAAACAAACATGGAAGTAGCACTATTATTAGCGAAATTACCGGAAGCATATCAAGTTTTTGACCCTTTGGTAGATGTTCTCCCAATCATTCCCGTCTTTTTCTTGTTACTAGCTTTTGTTTGGCAAGCTGCTGTAGGTTTCAAGTAAATTAACCGATAAAGATTTTTTAAGACAGGCGATCGCCTGTCTTATTTTTTGCAAGATGGTCTTTGCTAAATTTGATATTTCTTAACTTTTTGTAATAAATTAGAAAATAGATACAAGCTTGATTTTCAGGGTAATATTTAAGGGGGTATTAACTATGGGTAACATTAATTTTGTTAAAGAAAATAAAGAGGTAATAGCGGCTGATGGTGCTAATTTACGATTGAAAGCCATGGAGAAGGGCATTGATATCTATAAAGTATGGGGAAAAATGATGAATTGTGGGGGTGCAGGTCAGTGTGGAACCTGTATTGTAGAAATAACAGAAGGAATACATAACCTCTCACCTCGTACGGATGTAGAAAACAAATTTTTGAAAAAAAAGCCGGAAAATTACCGTCTTGCTTGTCAAACCTTGGTTAACGGTTCTGTTAGTGTAGTAACCAAGCCTTGAATTTTAGTTTTGCTCCCCCTCTGACGGGTACCCTAGATAATTTTTTTAGGAGAAAAAAATTTGGCAGGGAGCCCTTGACTTGATCCTGGAGTAGTGAATAGTGAAGAGCGAGTAGAGATGGGTCTAATCACTTATCTTGTTTAATATCAATCGGTCAGTCCATCAGTAATGGTATTCTAAAACTATTGGTTGCAAATTAAAAGAGAGGCTCCCTTTACTATGGAAACTAATGATTTGGGATTCATTGCGAGCATTTTGTTCGTATTAGTTCCCACTGTTTTTTTAATCGGACTTTACACCCTAACCGTTAGCCGCGAAAGCGGAAGAAAAGATTCTTAATTAATATTCCATTGTATAAAAAGGAAAAACCCCGGCACAGTTTTGTGTAGGGGTTTTATCTATCAACCGCGAAATCTATCTATAGTTGAATGAGTTGAATTAACAGTTTATAATTTACGCAGCGGCAGTACGTGCTAGTAAAACCGGACAAGTAGCGTTAGTTCTGACATAATCAGATAACGAAGAACCCAACAGTTTGTCTAGATCGACAAAACTTTTAGCAATTGAAGGGCGGCGATCGGGAGAACCTAGCAATAGTAAGTCTACGTTCATTTCTTCTGCCAAGCTACAAATTTTTTCGCCAGGTTTGCCAATACTGAGTACACTACGAACCTTAACGCCTCGTTTTTTAGCTTCATTTATGGCTGCTGCTAAAATGGGGTGGTTTTCGGCGTTAACTTGTGCAGTTTGCGCTGATGGACTTTTTAAGTCAGTGATTACGTGAGTTAAAATCAACTCGCCGCCTTTGATATCCCTCAGCAGGTATAAAGCTAAATCTAAACAGTATGTTGACGCTTCGGATTTGTCAATGGCTACCATAATCCGGTTAATTCTTTTGACATAAATGTCATCTTTAACCAGTAACATGGGACGAGAAGACAATTGAAAAACATACTGACTAACTGAATTAGCCAAAATTGATCGCAAGCGCTTGAGCCCCCTTGAACCCATAATAATCAGATCCGCATCGATTTCATCCGCGACTTGACCAACCACATCTTTTGGATCGCCTTGACGCAGCACGGAACTAACCTGATTTGGATTTAGCTGCAACTTTTGAATAGTGTTTGCTAAAAGTTTACCGCCTTCTTCCAACTTGGTTGTCATTATTTGGGCGGTGGTTTGTGGAGGAACAACGTGTAAAACGGTAACTTTTGCTCGTTGTATTGATGGTATTTCCTCCATTACTTTGAGCATATCTCCTGCTTGTCCCGTACCTGAGACAGCTAGCAAAATGTTTTGCATCATAGGGACATCTTCTTTATTGCGTAGCTAAGGTTTTCACCGCCTTGCTCGAATTTCCTCTGTTGTTTGTCGTTCCTATGGCAGACAAATGACAAAGGACGGTTTTCTATACAAGAACCTAAATTATTTGAATTTAAAATTTTGGTTCTATATCATGAAGGCTTACTTTTAATTTTGCACTATTTTATTTACAAATAATCATTAAATTTATTAGTCGTAATCTATGTTTAATAAAGTTAATTATAACTAAGTTAAGTTTTGTAAATAAAATTCAGATGAATGTAAAGGCATGAAGTTTAGTTAATTAAAGTGTTCAAATTGACTATTATATGTATTTATTCTGTAAGGTTAATTTCTGTAAACTAAAAAAAGTTCGATTTGCTATTGTATTGGAAGAACCTACCGCATCACACATGTAGCTCATTCTCAATACTCCAGAACGCTTATTGAGAATGAGAGATAGCTAAGATGCAGCGATTCTGTTCCAGCGTCATCCTTTAACCCCTTGAAGAGTGTACGCCACGACTCCGCAAGAGGGAACACAAATATGTCATGTGCGTAGCTCTTTAAGGGGTACTGCTTGGTAGTTTGGGGTTGTTACGAAGTAGTTAAAAAATCTTCTTTCGGGTGCAACAGAAATAGGGATTCTAATTCTCTTACAAGATGATGGAATGTATTTACAACTTGACGGGCACCCATTAAAATTTTTTTAGAAGAAAAAAATTTTAAT
>JBCBQE010000903.1:0-3081 GCA_039820385.1 Cyanobacteria bacterium J06635_10 | reverse complement strand
TTTTGTTAGAGGCTGTAACAAAACTCCGATCACATTTTCCAAAGGCTGAAAATCGATGTTATTTTTTTCATCTTCTTTAACATCGTTATTTTTTTCATCTTGTTGATTTGTTTCGGATTCAATATTGAATAGGCTTTTTACCCAATCTGAAATTTTTGTTACAAGCTCAATTGCAAAATTCCAAATAATTTGTACAAGGTTAGTTGCAAAATCAAAAATTTTGTGTATCAGGTTAATTACAAAATCCCAAATGTTTTTTAGAGCGTAGAATAAAACCTGGATAAAATTTTCTAAACGCTCAGGACATGGATTATCTTCTTCAGTTACTTCAAACTTATCTAGTTCCTTTTGTTCAGATTTGATTGCTCGCAGAACTATTCCCAAACTAAAAGCAACAACAATTATTTGCATCACATTATTGTTAATCAATGGCTCAATAAGAGATGTTGGCACCAAGTTTTTGATCAGTTCTAATATTGCATCCCAGAAATTGTCAATATTACCAAAATCTGGTGTTGGTTGTCTTTGCTCTACAAATTCAAAAGGAATTAAATCTGCTCCATTACCAGGTTGGATGATATTGACAACTACAAATCCAATTATAATTGCAAATGTAGTATTACTCAATAGCGGAAACAGTAAACGATACCATGTTTTCCGAGGAAATTGAAGAGTAATTAAGTTGTTTATAATTACTAAAAAAAACATGGGTACGGCAAGTGAAACTAATATCCTAAGCACCAAAAAAGCAGGAAGAGTGGAATATTTAATTAGCGGGTGTTCTACATCTAAAAATATTCCCAAAACTACAGCAGCCGATATGGTTATTCCCCATAGTAGAACTTCTAGTCGCGAAAATTCAGTAGTCTTTTCTGTCTTGTTCATTGTGGTTTGATGGTGAAATTTTCTAATAATGAATACGTGATTGTTTCGGCGTTCAGATGTTTCGACAAACTAAAATTATAGGCACTGTTTAGAAACTAAACAATTAATTAATCATCCTTTTTGTTTGGCATCAAGTAACGTAGATACAGTCATATAGCTCATGACGTTAATGACTGTGGCGAACATATCGAGGAACCAGTATATAGAAAGTAGTAAATCGATATAAATGGCTGATTCAGGATTAGTGAAAACAATACTGAAAACAAATTTCATCAGTACTATTGCGCTTCCTGGAACACCAACTGTACATACCGAGGAAAAAATCGATAATAAGAAGAGAATTAAATACTCCACCGGAGTCAAACTTTGTCCAAGTATTTGGGCAACAAACAAGGTAAACAATACTTGAAAAATAGCGACAGCATCCTTACTAATACTTCCACCCAAATATACTCCCAAAGAAACAGAATTTTTCCTCAAGCGGATTTTATTGACCAAAGCTTCCCTGGCAATAGGCATTGTTAAGGCTGAAGAAGCAGTGGAAAAAGCGAATGTAAAAGCCTTGGAACCTTTACGCAGAAAATCCAAGGGATTTACCGAAGACTGAAATTTGATTCTGACGAGATAGTAACAAGCTTGCAAAAATAATGCAGATAGCACTGCTAAAATCAATGCCCCAAAAGATATAAATGGCGTAAAGCCTTTTTCCGCAGTAGTGTTAGCAACAACTCCAAATACTGCCATCGGTAACAGGGTAATTAGCCACTTGAGGATACGTTCTATAGCCTTAGACAAAACCTTAATTATCTTCTCTAATGACTGAAAACTCCTCTTACCTAGGTATTCTTGTTCTATCTTAATTCCACGCAAAACGAAGCCAAAGCCAAGAGCAATCAACACAAGTGAAATGAAATTATTGTCTATTAATGGCTTAAGGAGAGCTTCTGGAGTTAAATGTTCGATGATAATTTCCAAAAAACCGCGATTTGGCTTAGATGCTAACGGCTGTGCTACCTGACCCAAATTTACAAAATTACCAGGACTCAGAATAGTAAATACGGTACCTATCAAAAGTCCAATTCCTATTGCAACTAAGGTGTTTTGCATTATAAACACCACTAACTTTTTTCCTTGTTCACCGGAGATTTTTTCCTTAATTAAAGTTTCTAATAATAATAAAAAAATCAAAGGTGCAGCAAGAGCTGTAAGAGCCTTAAAAAATAACTCAGTGGGAACTTTTAAGTTTTTAATTAAAGGTATTAATTCTGGGTTAGGATCACCCGCTCCCAATAAAATTCCTACAACTAAGGCAAGTATTACAGCGATAACGATTTGCAATGAAAAAGGAATACCTTTCTTAGACGAAGCGCTGTTCTCTGTTTGACTCATTATTACTAGAAACGCCGTATTTATTTATATTCAATTTATCATTTTATATACAATTTTTGCTGCCAAATGAGTTACTATTACATCTAGATTTAAACCAAGTAATAATTAATAATTTTTCTGTGATAATTTACTAAAAATTGAGTTATATCAAAAGATATAAAATTATAAAAATAGCGGAATATTTCCACTATTGTTATAATTTTAGATTTGCTTGTAACTAAGAATAAAATTTAAGCTTAACTCAATAATTGATTCAGATTCGGTACATAGTTTCGGAGAACTCCGAGTATGCCATTAGCAATCAATTGTACTGCAATTGCCAAGACGAAAAAGCCAAAAACTCTTCTCAAGGCACCCATACCATCACCACCGATTACTTTATTTACGTATTCACCAGACCTTAAAAATAACCAAACTAATAAAGAGAGAATAGCGATCGCCATAAAAGAACCTAAGTAAGCTGTCCATTGATTAAGTCCTTCTGTTAAACTAATCACTACACTAATAGCTCCAGGACCACTGATTAGAGGGATAGCCATTGGTGTAAAAGAAATATTCTCTTTCTTCTGTGCGGCTTCTTTCTCACCTTCAGTCAATATTTTATCTACAACTACCGCGTTCCATCCAATCCTAGCAACAATAACACCTCCAGCAATTCGTAACACTCCCAGAGAAATACCAAAATATTCCAGAATTGCTTTACCTGCAAATAGAAAAGCTGCCAAAACTATAAATACAAATATACTTGTCTGTTTAGCTTGCTGACGGCTATCTTGTTTGTATTCTTTATACTTTTGGCGATATTTC
>JBCBQE010000902.1:0-3082 GCA_039820385.1 Cyanobacteria bacterium J06635_10 | reverse complement strand
GTTGAACTTAACAAAATTCCTCAGCAAGCAGGATGCGTTGCCAGAATTGTGGTGAAGTTGGAGGGAATGAACCCGGCGGCTTCTGTAAAAGATCGCATTGCTGCGAATATGGTAAAGACAGCAGAGGAAGAAGGGTTAATCCAACCCGGAAAAAGCATTTTGGTAGAACCGACATCCGGTAATACGGGAATTGGATTGGCAATGGTGGCGGCAGCGCTTGGCTACCGTTTAATTTTGACAATGCCTGAAAGTATGAGTTTAGAAAGAAGAGCAATGCTCAAAGCTTACGGCGCTTCTTTGGAATTAACGCCAGCCTCAGGAGGAATGCGCGGAGCAATTTCTAAAGCAGAAGAAATCGCAGCTAATACCCCTAATGCCTATATGTTGCAGCAATTCTGTAACCCAGCTAATCCGCAAATTCACCGAGAAACTACTGCCCAGGAGATTTGGGAAGACACCGATGGAGAAGTGGATTTTCTAATTGCTGGTGTTGGTACTGGTGGAACAATTACCGGAATTGCTGAAGTAATTAAGCAACGCAAGCCAAGTTTTCAGGCAATTGCGGTAGAACCTAAAAATAGTCCTGTTTTGAGCGGCGGACAACCAGGACCTCATAAAATACAAGGTATAGGTGCCGGATTTGTCCCAGATGTTTTGCGTACAGATGCGATTGATGAAGTGGTTACTGTTAGCGATGAAGATGCCATGGCGATGGGAAGACGTTTGGCGAAGGAGGAAGGAATATTATCTGGTATTTCCACCGGTGCGGCTTTGTGTGCGGCAATTGAAATAGGAAAGCGTGCGGAAAACAAAGGGCGTTTGATTGTGATGGTTCAGCCTTCTTTTGGGGAAAGATATTTGAGTACGCCGATGTTTCAAGATTTAGGTAGGGAAGTTGCTGCGGTTGGTTGATTTTTTCTAGCGATCGCGAAGCGCATGCGTGAGCGGCTTATCGCCATAATACAGCAGATTTCAGCAACGCGCAGGTACAAAAATACCCCACCCGCGCTGTCGCGCACCCTCACGCCACTTGCTTCAACGGAGGGAACCTCCGCAACGCAGTGGCTCCCCTTGTTAAGGGGAGGGTTGGGGAGGGGTGTACTTCGGGGCAACTTGGAAACTGCTGTAAATTCAAAAGCCTCTCCCTTCAAGAGGGGAGAGGTTTGGAGAGGGGTTAAGCAAAAAAAATCCCCTTTTGAAGGGGAAAGCATATGTAAAAAAAGACTTCTTGATTAAAAGTCTTTTTTATTGAATTATTTCAGCATTTGAAGACTGACGCTTACGCTTTAAGGAAGAAGCAACTAAACCGCTTACAGCAACTAAGCCTAAGATAGAAGTAGGTTCGGGTACTCTCTTCGCAAATTTTAATTCTCGCCGAGCGTAATTGAATCCAGTTACCGCACCGCTTCCAGATAACTTAACATGGAATTCTGTAATTCTTTTATCACCGAAATCGAAATTGTATTCTCTGAGTGAGTTTTCATCTGTCTTTACACCATTTTTTGTACCCCTCTGACGCGTCATTTCAGTGATATAGTTTGAATTTCCAAGTGTCAATGTTTCAGTATTGCCTTCGGAAGTTGTTGACACATTTCGATTTCTTTCATCAAATTTAAACCAGTTGGTTAGATTATCTTCACCAAAAAACTTAACTTGGAATTCTGGTAGTTTATGTTCATCGAGGTCTAATAACCCAATGCTATTGAAATCAACACCAAGTTCATCGGTGAAATTGAATTTTATAGTGCCTCCTACGTTGTCATCTGGTCTGCCAGTTTCATTTTCTTGAATTATTAGAACTCTACCTTGTTTATCAGTGTTGTATTTTATCGTCTTGCCTTTATCAATATATTCACCTTCCCCAGTTGCTAAATCTGGGTCATTATTATTAGTACAATTTTCTCCTGGTTTACAGTTAGTCTGGTACAGCCATAATTTGCTCTCGTTACCATCCTTACGGGTACTGGACATTTCTAAACCATAATCATTCTCCCAAAGTTTCTCAATTTCGTTCTTAGTCCTTAAAAATGGATTGCTATTATTACCGAGCCTAACCTTAACTTTGTCCCCATTATTCTTTTTAAAAACCTTTTCATCAAAGTCTATAGTTACTTCTTCAGTTACCAATTTTTGAACATCTATATATTCATCAGCCGCACGAGCAGGATTGGCAGCAACCGTAATAGCAGCAGCTAATAATGCACCAATACTTAATCTGGAAAATAATTTTTTAATTACCATTCTCTTATTCTCTGACCTGAAATTTTGATATTTATTAAGCCCTATATCATTTCTAAGAGATTAGAGGAATAAATAGGTTAGCTAGGAATAAATACTTTCTCAAAATTGAAGAGATTTTATTCAAAGTAGAAGTAAAGCTGCTCAGTTGAAATACTAATATTCTGTTTTATCTAAATGAATTTACTTAAGTCTTGTAATTTTACTAACTTAAAAAGTAAGTTTTTTTGCGTATTATTAGGTATTAGTGTAGTAAGTAGGTAGGCGTAATTAAATGTAAGATAGAACCTCACCCCTAGGGACTGTTTTCCTGCCTCGCCGTCACCCTAAAGGGTGCGGCTACACGTACTAAATCCGCCGTGACAGCGGATTACGGATAATCAACGTTTTTAGCCTGCCTTCGCAGGCTTTGCTCCTGTAGCCCCAGGCTTTAGCCTGTTGGCGTAGCCTGCGCTTTGCGCTTGGGCTTTTGGGGTTTGAAAACACGCCCCAGCCCCGCTCCTTACTAAGGAGAGGGGTGCCGCTCACGGCGGGCGTAGTTACATATTTAATTTGAGCTACTTACTTATTAAAGAAAAACCTCCTTTGCAGGAGGTTGGTGAATAAAGAGAAGGAATTTTGTTAAAAAAGCTTGTTATATGGGAATCTAATTTTATTTTTCTGATAAGCGCTTGCGTTTAACTGAAGCAATTACGACACTTCCGACGAATAAACCTAAGATAGAAGCAGGTTCAGGAACTTTTCTCTTCAGGGTACGTTGGAAATCTAAGTAAGTCACCGCTCCACTTCCAGGTAAGGTAATATCAAGTTGTTTAATATTCTGTGAAAAATCTTTTTCACAGAA
>JBCBQE010000901.1:0-3087 GCA_039820385.1 Cyanobacteria bacterium J06635_10 | reverse complement strand
CTCTACACAGGTTTCATGTTTTTGACAAAATGTATATAAATGCAATTCATAGTAAAATTGCAGCAACGCCAAAAAATTCTGATGGGAACCCTTCACGCATGCGCTTCGCGATCGCAACTTTTAAAATATTGGGTATTCTTACTCCCTCCCTCCCTCCCAGCAATAGATAATCTCCACTGGGAAAGGAGTAACAATTGCTTCTGTGGAGTAGAAAAACCGCGCTTAAGAAACATAAACAGGTTTCTTCATCCCTGTGGAAGTGCATAAGCATCATTTCCCATCACTATGAAATAATGTGAGCGGTTAAGACAAACAAAACAACCGCAACGCACATATCAAATTTAAAACCACATTTATAACTGACACGAGGTATCTTGACATGGACACCAAATTTATATTGCAAATGGCTGAAATTGCTAACACTCAATCTTCAAAACATATCACCATCTTGGGTGCAGGTGTTGCCGGTTTAATTGCTGCTTATGAACTAGAAAAAATGGGTCACACTGTTGATATCATCGAAGCTAGCAATCGTATCGGTGGCAGAATTTGGACTCATCGCTTTGGTGAAGAAAATGACGCACCTTATGCTGAGTTGGGTGCAATGCGCATTCCCCATTCTCACCAACATACCCTACACTATGTTAATGAAATGGGATTGAGCGATCGCCTTTGTAAGTTCGTTACCGTATTTGAAGAACAAAACGCTTTCATCAATATCGAAGGTAAAATCTTCAAAATGAAGGATGCTCCCAAAATTTTCCAACAACGTTATCAAGGCATCTTTACTGACGAGAGTTACAGCGAAAAAACAAGATTATTTGCAGCTTGGTTGAAAACCATCGTCGATACCATCTCCCCAGGTAATTTACGTGAAAGTCTACAGCAGGATTTAGAATCACATTTGATGGATGAGTTGGAAAGATTGGATTTAGAACCATATTTTAAAGATAACGGGGAAAAGATTGATTTATCTCGATTTGTTGAAGAAAATCCCGGTTTCCGCGCTCGTTGCAGCAAAGCTTTAGATATGTTTTTGAGCGACATTGTAGTTGAAACCAGTGCTGATTTATTACAAATTAAAGGTGGTACTCAACTTCTCATCGATCGTTTAGTTGATTCTATCAAAGCTGAAATTAAATGTAATCAACCAGTTGTGGGCATCAAGGTAAAAGACGGTTATACCCAAATCGATTATTTAGAAAACGGTGAAAGAAAAACTCGTAACTGCGATTATGTACTTTGTACAATTCCTTTCACTGTAATGCGGAAGATGGAATTAGAAGGGTTTGACTCAAGAAAGTTAAATTCGATTCACAATACAGTTTACTGCCCTGCAACAAAGGTTGCTTTCCACACCAAAGAAAATTTCTGGGAAAAGCAGGAAATTAAAGGTGGTGCATCTTTTAGCGGTGCCGCCGTGCGTCAAAGTTACTATCCTTCAGTTAAATTCAACCCAGAACGCGGTAGTGTAATGTTAGCTTCTTACACAATTGGTGATGATGCCGAGACAATGGGTAATATGTCCGAAACGGAGCGTCATAACTATGTTAAAGATGTTGTTTCTAAAGTACATCCAGAATTACAGCAAGAAGGAATGATTAAGGATGTTGCTTCCATTGCTTGGGGTAATTATGAATGGAGTGCTGGCGGTTGTACGGTACATTGGGATGATTCCAACCACACTGCGACTTATTTAGAAGCTGCTAGAGCGCAAAATACCTTGTTCTTTGCTGGGGAACATTGTTCTAAATATCCTGCTTGGATACAAGGTTCAATTGAGTCTACACTCGAAGCTGTTTATGATATTGTTTCTTATAAAACTGCTGTGGATTTAGCAACTGTTTACTTTTTTAATACGAATTGTGGTGAACTTGCTGCTGCTTAAATCGGTTATAGTTAACAGTACCATGACAGTGAGTATTGAGGAATTACAATCGCTTTGGGTTATATGGAAAGTAATTAGCTGGAGTTGATATTAGATATTTATCTTATTTTATTCGATTTGATATGTGTATTATAAGTGTCCCTGGTGTTCGGGACACTTTTTTGTGAGGATTGAACTGTTAATAATAGGATTTATGTGGGTAGAAGATGAAGACTAAATTTTAGCTTAAACCTCATTTTCTTCCCCAATGCCCTATGCCCTAATTAAACGGTATCGCTGTTTCGGGTTAACTGACGTTCAATAGTTTCAATTGCTGCATTAAGCGCAGCTAATCTAGCTTCTAGATTATCTCTCATAAATTTAAGAAATTTTAATTTGTTTTCTTGATGTCTTGTGGTAGAAAAATTGTCAGTACCACAACAAGAATTGATCCAGAAAGGAAACATAGCTCATTACCCAAATAATCTCTATTTATATCTTGACGCGATTTTTTAAAATTGGGTATATGAGGCACCTCCGGTAAATAGAAATGGCGGATTGGTATTGCTTCCCGTGGGGGGTGAATGCGGATAAAACCCTGCCTCCAAGGGAGTAACACATTTTCAAAGCCTTGTATAGTGAAGCTTTGAACCAAAATCCGAAGAATGTGAGCAGCCGGAGACACTCCGCCTCCGGTTAGTTTCATTTCTTGGGAGAGTTGACTTCCCCTCCTGGAGCGCTCACATCTTGCACCAGCTATCTTATTAAAACGAAGGTTTGAGCGGAAGAGCCGAAGGGGCTTGGCTGGAATATCTATGGGGATTTAAACCCCAACCCAATTCGAGAGCCTTTGAGCGGTGGGGAATTAAACCCATCCGCAAGAAGTTAATTAAAACAGTTAGTAAGTATTATCTCAATTATTCGACTGTATCGGAAGCCGCCTGGGACTATAATTCCTAGTCTAATAGCTGACATTCCATTAAAATAGAAGGGTTCCCATGAGAATTTTATCTTCTAAAAAAATTCTCATGGGAACTATTGACTAAAATTTTGATCTTGTCAAAATAGTAATATTTTTAACTATTCAATTTATTTTTTAGTTAATTATTCGCAAAGTGCAAGATTTGGTTATTACCTATTACTAATTACTCCCTAATGCTCACTCCTTACTTATTAATTATTACTCATTAAAATATTATGCTCTAAATCGATTAGTACCA
>JBCBQE010000900.1:0-3092 GCA_039820385.1 Cyanobacteria bacterium J06635_10 | reverse complement strand
TAATAACTCTAAAATATTTTAGCTCCTCCGATTGTATTAAACTCAAATACAATCGCTTAAATGAAGATTATAGATTATTACACTATTTATGCCGATTCTTTTTAGAAAATACTATTCCAGTTAATCAAAATGGTAATGACAAAATGTTACCTTTTCTGGTCAATATGGCAAGTTTATATGAACTTTTTATCGCAGAATGGCTCAAATTGAACTTACCTCCAAACTTAATTATTAAATCTCAAGAAAGAGTCAATATAACGAAACATCTACATTTTCAAATAGACTTACTACTCTACGATATTTCAACCGCCAAACCTCGTTATATTCTCGATACTAAATACAAGACTCCCGATAGCCCATCAGCGGATGATGTAGCCCAAGTAGTGGCTTATGCGGTTTCTAAAAACTGCTCGGAAGTAATTTTGATTTATCCATCTGCATTAACTCATCCTTTAGATGAATTAGTTGGAAATATCCGAGTTAGAAGTCTAACATTTTTTCTAGATAATAACCTCGAACAAGCGGGTAAAAAATTTTTGAAACAACTACTGTCTTGAAAATACTGCGTGCTAATCTTGAATAATACAGGACTTAGGCAATTGTCACAAGCATGTTTGTTGGTGCGTGACACGAAAAGCTTAATTTCTCGTTTACAATCAATCGAAGTGTCACAGCACCCTACAAGGAAAATATGCCAGTTGCGTAAGTGCTATAAAAGAATGCACCAATATCAAAGAGCAAAATCAATTATCGGCTGCTTACTGGGAACTGCAATAGGTGATGCTTTCGGATTACCTTACGAAGGTTTATCAAAACAACGCCAAAATCTACTTTACCCAAACCCAAAAAACTATAATTTCTTCTTCGGAAAAGGTATGATTTCCGACGATACCGAACATACCTGTATGGTTGCTCAATCTCTTATCCTTTCCGCAGGAAATACATCAATATTTATCAAAGAATTAGCTTGGCGTTTGCGATGGTGGTTACTCGGTTTACCTGCGGGGATTGGTTACGCAACTTTAAAATCATCAATCAAACTATGGCTTGGCTTTCCTCCTCAAAAAGCTGGTGTTTTTTCTGCCGGTAATGGTGCAGCGATGAGAAGTGCAATTATTGGTGTTTGCTACGGAGATAATATTCAAAAATTGCGGGAATTGGTAAAAATATCAACTCGTTTAACTCATACCGATATCAAAGCAGAATATGGAGCTTTAGCGGTTGCTTTAGCTGCTTACTTAGCCAGTCAAAAATTAATCGTTTCTCCCCAAGTTTATTATGAAAAACTTAAATTTTTAATTGGTTGCGAACAAGTTGAATTTCTCTCCCTTATCAAACAGGCTTGTGATAGTGCAGAATTTACAGAGAATACTCAATTTTTTGCTAAAAAAATAGGATTAAGCAAAGGCATTACCGGTTATATTTATCATACAGTGCCGGTAGTGATTCAAGCTTGGTTGAGATATCAGCATGATTATCAAACCGCTATTTTAGAAATCATTAGTTGTGGAGGAGATACAGATACAACTGCCGCGATTTTAGGCGGTATTGTTGGTGCTGGTGTCGGTAAAGATGGTATTCCCCAAGAATGGCTCGATAATTTATGGGAATATCCTAGAAGCATTAAGTGGATGGAATCCCTAGGAACTAGATTGGCAGAAGTTTGCCAGGAAAATATCCAGCAATCTTCATTAAGATTACCTATTTATGCAGTATTTTTACGAAATATTTTCTTTTTGGTGGTAGTTATTTTTCATGGATTTAGACGATTGTTTCCACCTTATTAAAGTAAGTAAATAACTCGATCGAAATCATCAAAATTATGCTACAAGACTTTCAAGTAATGTCTTATACTTAGATGAATATACCAAAGATTCTCATTGTTGATGACCATCGCTTACTGTTAAATGGAACCATTAGTTTGGTAAGCTCGCGCTTTGTGGATGCACAAATATTCTCTGCTCAAACGGCACAAGAGGCTATTAATCAAGTTGCCGAGCATTCTCCCGATTTAGTTATTGCCGATCTATCTATCCCTCAGACATCACAAACCACTGCTCAAATTGAACATGGATTGGGGTTACTCAAGCAGCTAATGCAAGACTATCCCCTTCTCAATTTAATGGTGCAAAGTAGTAATATCAAAGCCTTAGTGCGCCTCATACCAGAAATTGATGCCCATCAAGGGGGATTTACAATCGCTGACAAAAGCGAAACTGTAGAAAAGTTCCTAACTCGTATGGAATGGGCAATGGAAGGGCTTACTCATACTAAGGATTTACAAACCGATTTGGAAGTAAAACCCGAATGGTTGGAAGTGTTGCGACTTGCTTTTGAAGAAGGTTTACAAGATAAAGCGATCGCGCAAAAAATGTATAAGTCAGAACGTATGATTCGTCACTACTGGTCGAAAATTCAGGATGCATTAGGAATTTATCCCGAACAAGGAAAAAACGTTCGAGCATTAACGCAAATTCGTGCGCGGGAAAAAGGTTTACTAGACTGATTACCGATCGATACCATTTCTTTATAAAGATGCGCCCAATTAAGCCTACGTAGGTAGGCTTTGTATCGGTAGCTCCACTCTTATAGAGTGAACCGAGAAGACGCAACCTCATACACTGTTTTGATTATTTTTTTATCCATTACCGAAAAGTGCAATGATTAATGGTCAAAAATAACAATGATTCCCCCTTGAAATTGAATGATACTGAAATTGTTGAAACAAACAAATGAATTTCAGCAGAAAACAATGAAAAATCTTGAATCTCTCCAAGCTGACGGCTACAACATCTTGTTTATATTTACAGATCAAGAAAGATATTTCCACCAATTACCTCAAGGGCTGACATTACCCGCACATGAGCGTTTACAACAAACTGGTATTACTTTCCATAATCATTACACTTCAGCAGTGATGTGTACATCATCACGCTCAGTACTTCTAACAGGGCTATCCACCCCAGTCAACGGTATGTTTGAAAATACCAATGCGCCCTATGTCCCTAACCTTTCTACTGATATTCCTACTTATGGGCATCTATTACGCAAATCTGGTTATTACACTGCTTATTAGTGGAATCAAATTTACG
>JBCBQE010000899.1:0-3096 GCA_039820385.1 Cyanobacteria bacterium J06635_10 | reverse complement strand
CAGATACAAAAAAAGTAATAGAGTCCTGTGATAGATTGTTTAGGGAAGCAATAACCGGAAATTACCAGTTATTCAGCCTCTTATCACTAACTCCTTCACTCAACAGTTTTTTGCGTTACTCTCAACTATATATGAAACTAATTTATTGTATAATCTAAATTCTAGAGACGCGTTAACTCTTCTGTGACCTTCACGGCACTAAACACGCGTTTAATAAATTGATATCTGGATTCCGCAAAATTTTTTTCGATTTTTCGAGAAAAAAATTTTTTTTTGCAGGTCCTTTTCTGATATTATTTTTTTATGTGAATGTTTTTCTTTATAATGGGAATCTGTGCCGCCTCAAAAATTTTGCTGATATTCCCATTATGATAAAGCATCCATCGCTATACCTAATTCTCCCACATAATGGGAATTTTGATTCGCGCGACGAAGAAATTAACAAAACTTTTTAAAGATCCAATAACCCATACCGCTTTTGTAAATCAAATAATTTCATCCTGGCTTCACCAGCATTGTCAGCTAAATCGGCAAACTCTACAAACCGACGCAACTCTTTTCTTAACAGATTACGTTCCACCTCCAAAGTGTTCCGATCTAAATCCGGTGGAAGTACAATCATATCAAATATAGTTGCACGTTCCTTACCCGGATGAGGACGTAAAACACGTCCCCGTCGCTGGATAAATTGACGGGGATTGCTCGAAGAAGCCAAAATAACGGCAGTTTTAATTGCAGGAATATCAACACCCTCATCCAAACAGCGAATTGCGACTAAACCCTGTAATTCTCCGCTTTCAAATTGAGTGCGTAAAGCTTCTCTTTCTACCAAAGGAGTTTGCGCCGTATAAGTACTAACTCTATAACCCAACTCAACTCCTAAAATGCGAGTTACTTCCTTCAATTGACGCAAATTGGCACGTCCAAATGTATCTTGAGAACCATCGCTGCAATAAAATAATGTATGAGTAGTTTCGCACCTCGTCGCCATTAACTCCCGCAAAGCCTTTAACTTATTTTCCGCCGCACTTACTAACCTTGCACGCTGAATTAGTAAAGGTTTTATATCTTCATTATCTTCAAAATTTATGAAATCCCTATTCTCTTGCTGTCGATATAATAAAGCACGTCCAATTTTATTCGTCAGCTTTGCATAAGCGCGACTTTCCTCCAAAGTTAATTCGATTAGTAACGGATAATAAAGATAGCGTACCAAAGCACCTTGAGTAATAGCATCTCTCAAAGTAAATTCCGGTTGTAAAACCGCACCAAAATAATTAAATAAAGACTGAGTTCCTACCTCATCAAAATATCTTTGGGGTGTAGCAGATAATCCCAACCTCAACCCAATAGTGCGGGGTAAACTTTCCTCTAACTTGGGTGAACCTAAATTATGTGCTTCATCACCAATAATCAAAGTTTTTTCCGGAAAATATTTTAACTGAGATTGAAAACCATCACTTATCAATGTCGAATTAGTAGTAATAACGGTGAGAAAGAGTTGAAAACCAGAATTTACATTATAAAGCTGTGTAGAAAGTTGGCTGTGCCAAGTGCGGACATTTTCAAAAGCTAAAATCGGCTTTAAACCAAATTTTTCGCATTCCCGCGCCCACTGAGTTACAAGATGACGATAAGGACACACCACTAGCAATACTTGCAAACTAATTTGGCGGTATAATTCACAAGTAATTGCCAGTGCCGTAATCGTTTTACCACTACCAGTTGCCATTTTTAACGTACCTCTACCATTGTTCGCAAACCAGTTATTTACAGCTTGCTTTTGATAGCCTCGAAGTTGCAGAAATGACGGAGTTTTTGGGCACCCTGGTAATGGTTGTTTCGCTTGATAAATACCCTTCTTTTCACCTACGGAATAAGGAATTTTAAGGCGAAAAGTAGTTGGAATATAAGATTTTTTTTGCGTCAGATACATAAAATGGCGGCTACCCTGGCAGTAATTTGCGATCGTTAATTTAAGAGATAAGGGAATGGGGAAATGGACAGATGAGGAGAAATATCAACTCTTAACTCTAATTCATAATTCCATGCCCAATGCCCCATGCCTAATTCAGTTATAATTACGCCAAACAGCAACTAATTCTCCTTGCACTTGTACCTGAATCGCATCAATTTCAATTGGCTGATATTTGGAGTTTGCAGGTTCAAGAGTAATTCGTTCGCTACTTGTACGATAAAACCGCTTTAATGTGGTTCCATATCCCTCCACCCTTGCGGCGACTATGGTACCGTCTTTAAGCATATCTGGTTCTTGTACCGGATGCAGAAATACCATGTCTCCATCAACTATGGAATCCTCAATCATGCTGTCTCCTGTCACCCGCAAAGCATAAGTTTGAGAAGGTAATTTTATCTCTTTAAAATCCAAATGCTCTACAGCATCGGTAAAAGGCTCAATTAAACCACCAGCTGCGATAGTACCTAAAATTGGTACGCCGGGATTTTCAGGATGTAAAACCCTAATAGTGCGTGCCTTACCTTCACTCCATTCAATATACCCTTTGTTACGTAAATGCTCCAAACGACTTTGAATCGGTGCTGGCGACTTTAAATTCATTGCCTGCATCATCTGACGAATGGAAGGTGAATGCTGACGCATTCGGATATATTCTTTCAACCATTCGTAAAGTTCTTTTTGTGCTTCTGTCAGTTTTTCCATAATTTTATAGGGAGGTAAAATACAAATGCCCATAGAACATTAGTACTACAAAAACCCCAGTAGCGGCAAAGTTTTTTGCCTTTTATATTGCAATTTTTGAAATAAATAGTCGGAGCGATAACGGGCATCATGTATCAATATGATGAACGGATGCAAGGGTGTTAGCGTCTGTTATCTACCTAAACCAGCCGAAAATAAAACAAATTGAAACTTTATCAGTTGCAACTCAGTCTTACAACTGAGTTGGTATCAACTAGCCTGCAATTTTATGTTTGCCTACACTTTTCCTAAAGACAGTTATGGAAATCGTTCAATTCCCAAAAAATAATCAATCTTCACCTAGACCCTGGTTAAAACTACTGTCATGTCCCTCTGGGCAAAAAGATGTGCAGTCAAAGGTCTTTAAACTTGCAGGA
>JBCBQE010000898.1:0-3102 GCA_039820385.1 Cyanobacteria bacterium J06635_10 | reverse complement strand
TAAATAATCTTCTAATTCAACTAAAGAAGCGGAACCATTTGCAAATTGAGTTAGGAATCAATTATCAATGATCAATGATCAATGATCAATGATCAATGATCAATGATCAATGATCAATGAACAATGAACAATGAACAATGATTAATGAATAATTATCAATTATCGATGAACAATTATCAATTATCGATGAACAATTAATGATTCTCTATACAGGATTATCAATTATCAGTTATGAATGAGTAAGGAGGAAAATTTTGTTTTAAATATTTTAAAAAATCTAGATGAATCATCAAGAGTTTTATGGGAATAATGTTGTTTATGAAAAATCTTATAATTTTGCTATTAGAATTGTGAAAGCTCATCAATATCTTAACGAAGAAAAGAAAGAATATATTTTATCAAAACAATTGCTCAGAAGTGGAACATCGATTGGAGCTAATGTAGCAGAAGCCAACGGAGCTATTTCTAAAGCGGAATTTTCAGCTAAATTATCTATTGCTTACAAAGAGTGTCTTGAAACTAAGTTTTGGCTTTCTCTTTTAAAAGATACAGATTATATAACTAATAAGGCATTTCAGAGTATTTACAAAGATGCAGACGAAATAGGTAGATTACTTTTTTCAATTCTCAAAAAGACAAGAATAAACAATACATAACTGTTAATTTATAATTGATAATTGATAATTGATAACTGTTCATTGATAATTGACATACTATGGCACAAAAAAAGCACTTATTAACTGATATTTCCTTAAAAGGATTAGAAATAGCTCCATCTCAAGTGCGTGGTGCAGTGCGAATTGTGCCGCTGCTAAGATGTAATGTACGCAGCGATCTACGTTTGATGAAACGTTCTTATGATGAAGATTTAACAGTTGTTTCTTTAGAAAAAGATATTAATTATTATTCTTATGTTCCCCATGGGTTGGTAATGTCTTGGACTGATGATGGTAGCCCAGCGGCTGCTTTGGGGGGACAAATTAATAAATCTAAATCTGACGGTAAACGCTTTGATTGCAATTGTGCTAGCGTGCGATTAATGCATCGTATGAGAAAGCGGGAATCGAATAACCAATTAAGATTTTTACCGCTACATTTAGCGATGGAAGGTTTTCTCTCGATGTTTTTTTCTGGCCCTGATATTGCTTGGAGCGAATATTCTAAATATGCCCTTTCACATGGATTAGGTTCTCGTCATGAAACCGCCGTCGGAGGAAGCTCTATTGCCAGATTAGAAGATGCTTTGCGGGTATTTGAAATTCATCCCAGACAAGTTGGAGTATTGGTGTTTGTTGCGGAAGCATTAGCATCAGCTTTTGTAGTTCCGACTCCGGAAGATTATCGATTATTACATACTAGTTTATTGGAGGATTTTTACGGTGAATTAATTTATCAATATGCCGAGCTTCACAATACAACTTATCCAATGGATGTATCGGTAAATGAATCGGAAATTAACAACTTAACAACATTAAGATTAGCCATAGAAAAAATGCGAATGGATTGGGCTTCTTTTCAAGGTTTTATGGCGAACGGAATTTTAGGTCGTCAATTACAATCTAAAATAGTTTATAGTGCCGGTCCATTTACATTGCAACGCTTTATTACTGATATACAACTCAAACAAGAAAATCATATTGGAGAAGCAATTATCCGAGAAAATGGAGAATTAGAGTATTTAAAAACCTTCCGTTTATCCGCCGCACAAACAAAGCGAGTTTATTTACTTAGTAAACTAGCTGAGTACAGTTGGAATATTGACACTACTGCTCAAGCATTAGGAAACGATCGCGATCAATTTATTCATCGTTTGGAAAAAGCTGGTTTTGGTTATTTATTGAATCAACAACTACGTCAGAAAGTGCGTAAAAGACAGAAAAAACAAAAATAAAAATGGGAACTCGGGCATAATATATTTGATTATTTATTATGTTTTTTTTGAGTTATTTATATAGATTTTTTTTCCAGAAAATAATATTTTTAATCCGAACTTTTCGGCTGTTAGTACAAACAAATAAAAAAATTGTCAGAGAAGTGACACCTCTGACAATTATATTTATTTTCTCGTATTTAAGGTAGAAAAATCACTTAAATAATTAACCTTTGAGGGCTTTTCTAAAATTTTGACGATATGATTTATTGGCAACAAAACAAGCTGGCCATAACAAAGATAAAGCAAGACGATTTGGTAAGCTATTACTGAAATTAGTTCTTCTAAATCCAGTCCAAAACTTCCAAACACCAGCTATATAAGCGACTAATAGTAAACCAGTAATGAACCCACTCATTTGAATCTACTCCAAAAACAAAAAATTTTGTGAATACCGTGATTTGGTATAAGAGTCAGCCATTACACTCTTATACTCTAGTTTAAAGTAGGCAACCCTTAGGCATCCAGTTCTCTCTTCAACTATGGAAAGGAGGATCTGCGACATCAATGATCTATAGAGTGCAAATATTTAACTTTAATTAACCTGAATTTTTGCAAACCCTTATGGGTGTCCGTAAACTATTCTAACCTTGGCGCTCCCAAGCGAGTTGGAGCTTCCCAACTGCCTTATCTGGGGCTTGTAGAATTTAGAGGGCAGAGTCTGATATATTTTATGAAAAATTAAGTTTTAAAAGTATTTATAGGTCTCGATAATTAAATACGAAGCAATTTAAGCCAATTTAGAAAAAATGATGCTTTCACCTGGGTTTGCGCGATTCGGGTTTTTAATAATACTTGTACTCTTAGGGATAGGATGCAATTCCTCAAATATGGCCCGAGAAAAAATTACTTTAGGGGTTGTCAGCTACGGACAAGAAAATGTTTCACTCGATAAATACGAGCGCTTTAAAAACTACATAGCAGCAAAAACAAAGTCAATAGTGGAGCTAGAACCCGCTTATAATGAATTGCGAGCTATCGATCAAATTCGCCGCAAGCGATGGGATATCGTTTTTGCACCCCCCGGTTTAGCGGCGATCGCCATCGATAAAGAACTCTACGAACCTTTGTTTTCAATGGGTGAAGTCAGCAACACAGAGCGTTCGTTGTTGATAGTTCGAGACGATAGCCCAATTAAAGAAATATCGGATTTAGCAAATAAAACCATTGCT
>JBCBQE010000897.1:0-3104 GCA_039820385.1 Cyanobacteria bacterium J06635_10 | reverse complement strand
CCTTTTGTTTTCCCTGTTCTTGTCCTTGCTGTCTTCCTTTTTGTAAAATATCTTGATAAATAACAGATTCTTGCATAATATCCTCGCTTAATAATTGACGAATAAAGTTCTTTTCAAATTTCAAACCGGCTAAAATTTCAGTGTATGCTGCAATCTCTTGTCTGGTGTTTCTATCTGGAATTCTAGCAACAGTCTGAGCTACTTGAGATAATAAGGTTTCGGGTATCTTTGTGTTAATGGTGCTAGTGGTAATAATGCGAGATTGTTGAGGAACATTGATGAATCTTGCTCCCACATCCGCAATACTCGATAACGGTGAGTTGTTGTTTCGCTGACGTATTGTTCTGTATAAGCAATTTCGTTGTTTGTCTCTTGCAAGAAAATCACAACTTGGGTAACAGGAACTTTATATTGACGTATCAACCTCACGGAATAATCCAGCATTCTAAATGGTAATGGTGGATTTGAGATAGTTCGAGTTTGGAATTCGATATGTAAAATTCGATTTGGTGTTTGTAAAAATGTCACAGAATCGGCTCGGATTGGTTCTAAACTCAATTCTGCTTTGAGTACTTTGACTGTTGTTTGTTGTTCTCCAAGCAACCAGTTAACAAATTCTGTGGGATATTTTTCTGCTAAAACCTTGCAAATATTATCAAAGCTCATGAATTACACCTTTCATGAAAAGATTAATAAATTCCCGTATATCAAAGCCAAAATATTATAAATCTGAAATCAAACCTAGGTTTTGCTGAATAAAAAAATATACACCAAATCAAGCCAACCTTCGTTGGCTTTGTAAAAGTAGCTCCACTATAGCCAGAGTGAGAGCGATTGAACTTTTAAATTCTCGCGATCGTCACCCTTTCCGGTTGATCCTGATACTTCCCTTGACGAGCTTCATAACTAATCGCACAAGGTTCACCCTCTAAAAACAATAACTGCACCACACCTTCATTGGCATAAATACGACAATCAGCACTAGAAGAATTAGAAAATTCCAAAGTCAAATGACCGCGCCACGCAGCCTCAGCAGGTGTTAAATTCGCAATAATTCCGCATCTAGCATAAGTAGATTTACCGATACAAATCACCGAAATATTATCTGGAACTTCCAACCTTTCCAAAGCCACACCCAAACCATAAGAGTGAGCCGGTAAGATAAAGTAATTTCCAGCATCTGAATTATGTAACGGCGTTGATTCTAAATTTTGCGGATTAAAATTTTTTGGATCTACAACTGTTCCAGGAATATGTCGAAATATGCGAAATTCCGTTGGAGAAAGGCGGATATCGTAGCCGTAAGAAGACAAACCATAACTAATTACACGGCGCGGTAAATTATCTTCCTCACGATTAAGCTCCCTAATTAAACTTGGTTCAAAAGGAGTAATCATCCCCTTTTGAGCCATTTTAGAAATCCAAATATCGTTTTTGATCACAGAATTAATAATTAAAGGTGAAGGAATAAAGGTTAAAGGTCTGCAAGTTAAAAATATAATAACTTCTAACTCCTGACTTTTAACTCTTAACTATTTCCTAATCCTATCGGCCTAGGTTAAAGTCGATGAGGACGACGAACTTCTGTGATTTCGTCTGCTAAATCCAGGATAGATTTAGGCATTTCCGCTCCTGTGAGAATGATATCAACACTTTGGGGACGTTTGACCAAAAATTCTATAACTTCTGTTTCAGGAATTAAACCAAAGTTGATTGCTAAACTTAACTCGTCTAATACAACCAGAGAATATTTACTCTCATTCACAACACTCAGTGTATGGTGCCACAATGAATGTAATGCTTCGGTTTCAGTCTCATCTAAGTGGGGTGTGTCGATGCAACGCGGTAAGTCACAGCGAATCCAATCTAAATTTTGTCCCAATACGATAGGATTATTTTTTCCCTGATGAATACCACCTTTGAGAAATTGTACTATCAATACTGGCGTACCTTGACCAGCAATTCTCAGTGCTTGTGCCATTACGCTAGTAAAAAAACTACGGTGAGAACTAGTAAAAACTTGTACTAATCCTTTGATTGTATGTGATAAACTAACGGTCGAATTTACACTCTTGTTTTCTAGCTGAGCAACCATAGATAAATATAAAGAAACACAAAAAATATAGTATTTTTGCTGAAGCAATTTCTTTCAAACTGACTTAGTAATCTAAGTTCAGCGACAAGGCTATGCGGTAATGAAAGGCTTATTGCATTATTAGTCAAGCATCACCTTTGCTCTTAAGTCAATAGCTATTAAAATTTATATTTATATTGTCAGAACAGCAATAGTTAGTAAAAATTAAAACATATTTTAGATTGGAGTCATATTTATCAATAAAGCTTAAAAAAATAGCTGTGATATTCAGCCAAATTTTAATTGTCCGAGGTGACTATTTGTCTGAAGACTCTTAACATAAGAGATAAAAGTCTCAAGTCAGGTAATTAAATAATAGTTAGAGGAGTTGATTATATTTTGAGATTAGTTGTTTTGGGAGGTTCCGGTTCGGGTAAAAGTACTCAAGCGCAAAAGCTTAGTATACACTTTAATACACCTATAATTTCCACAGGTGATATCTTAAGGCAAGCCATATCAAGGTTAGATGAATTAGGTCGCGATGCACAGTCATTCGTCAAAACAGGTGAATTAGTGCCTGACGAAATGATGATTGATTTAATCCGCCATCGTTTACGACAGCCGGATATTAGCAGCGGTTGGGTGCTAGAAGGCTATCCCCGTACGGCTTTTCAAGCCGAGGAGTTGGATTTTTTACTGGATGACTTAGGACAAAAGTTAAGTTGGGCAATTTATTTACAAGTTCCAGAAACTGTGATGGTAAATCGTTCTTTAGGACGTTCCCAAACCGAGGATCGACCAGAAATTATCCAACGTCGCATCAAGTTGTTCTACGAGCGCACGATCCCTATCTTAGAATATTATGACCGCCGTAGCCGTCTATTAACTATCAACGGCGACCAATCCCCAAAAGCGGTGGAAGACAATATTATTACCTCGATGCAGAATACTCCAGCTTCTATATAGTTTCAGCAATTTGAAAATTAATTAACGGTTCCTTTCTTAGATAATTAGGAATACAATCTTAGTT
>JBCBQE010000896.1:0-3116 GCA_039820385.1 Cyanobacteria bacterium J06635_10 | reverse complement strand
TTAAATATTTCGGAATTCATAGTTATAAATATTTATTTATTGAAATAAGAAGTGCTAAAATATACTATTTGACTAACATGAAAATTGACGTTTTTTTAATTATATTATCATTATCATACTGATAAAAAATATTATTTAGGTATTTTTTATGACATTTTGTCCCAATAAAGCAAAAAATATATACAATTTTGTCTTTCATTTTGAAGTGAATAAACTGAACAAACGATCTATTGACTTAAAAATAGCAATAGTTTACTGTTCATATTATTGAAGCTTTAATTGACTACAAATATTAGAGTAAATCAACAGGAATGCTCTAACTGTTATAGGTTTTGTCTCTTCAAGTGTGAATAATGGGATTAAAACCACATTTAAAGCAAATAAACTGCAACTCAATGCAAGATAAAACTTTTCAGAAAAGTATTTCCTTACATTGCTCTGTGAAATTTTCAAAAGGTACTACATATGTTCCAACGAATTGCTCATCTTACTGTTTGTTTTTTGATTTCTCTAAGTATTTTGCTTTTGCCCGCTAAACCCGCACAAGCTTACAATGTTTACAATGAGGATTCTAACAATAGCTACACTGCTGTACAAATACCAACTTTTGCATTCAACGAATTTACTAATTTTAAACAAACAATTTCTCCTGGTAGCTATCAAGGTTGTAACTGGAGTAACAGTAGTTGTGTTTCAGAGGCTGGACGTGGTGGAAGAACAGCTTTTGCCATCTATGATTCTAGTGTAACTCCCGCAAGCATTGAGGTTGAGGCGGTACTCGAAGATGTTGATGATGTCTTAGAAGTAATTGAGATCGCTGGTGATATTAGCGAAGGAGATATTCCAGGAGCTATTCTCGGCTCAATTGAACTAGCTGAACATATAGCAGATCAGTTGTCATTACCAGATCCTGACCATCTCTTAGCTGTGGTTTCAACTTGGAATGGAGGGGTTATTACCATTGAATCACCAAGCGAAATCTATGGCTGTTGGCTAGGCGACTGCCAATCTCAAGGGGTGAATTATGACGGTAGTACAGGTATCACTAATGATAGTAATGGTAATCCCATTTATCTAGGACTAGTTAGTGGTTTAGACGGAGGCAGTAGTAAATGTCTGGATGTTCCCAATGCGGATGCTACAAATGGAAATCAGCTAGATCTCTACGATTGCAATGGTACAGATTCTCAACTCTGGCATTATGTAGATGGAGTTTTTACATCCAAGTTAGATGGAAACAAATGTATCGATCTTACAGATTCCCAAACAGCAAATGAAACCGCTGTTGATATTTACGATTGTAACGGTGGAGAAAACCAGCAATGGTCTCTTGCATATGATGGCACAATAAAAACTCAATTAGACTCTAATAAGTGTATCGACGTTGAAAACAATGTTAGTAACAATGGAACGCCTATCGATCTCTTCGATTGTAATGGTGGAGAGAATCAGGAATGGACATTCAAATAAGCTTTGTTTGTATCATAGCTGAATAAGTTAACTTAACTCAGGAGGCAAAGGCATTACCCTTTGCCTTCTTATTCCGTCTTTGTTATTGGACTTTAAACAATTTGTAGGTTGGGTTGAGGAACGAAACCCAACACACTGTTGGTTTTGACTTCGTATTGCTTGGCGTGCGTGAAACGCGCATATAACCCAACCTAGTGGTTCACCACACCAATATCAATATCGCCTTGGTGGGGGCAGGCTGGGGGAGAAGGGGAAGCAGAGGGAGAAAAAGAGTGGAATATTAGGTTATAGGCAATCTGGAGAGCGCGTTGGGAGTAACTCAGAAGGCAAAAGCATTACCCAATCAAAGAATGTCATTGCCACCGAAACGAAGCGTAGGGAAGCATATGTCCTACTCCCGTTCCGCTTATCGATTTCTGGCTAAAAATTTATCCCTCACTCCCTCTCTCAATTCCTTAGGTAATCTGGAGAGCGCGTTGGGAGTAGTAGCCCTTCGGGCATAGCCTTCGGCAACGGACAGGCTTCTCTAACACAGAGATTTTGCGATTACTTCGTTCCTCGTGATTAATTACAAAATTTCGTTAGTTTTACGTAAGTCCTAAAATAAATAAATTCCAGAAATTACTTATCTAAATGAAGATTAAAAACAATTTCCTCAATCAAAACCTGATTCTCTCTACTTTCCCCTTGCTTAAGATATTCGATCGCAATTTGTCCGACAGCTGGTTGTTCCTTCGCAGCCGTAACTAACAACTCCACAATTTGACGAAGTTGAATTCTCTCTATTTGTCTGCTGGTTGCAAATGGTAAGATAATAGCTGCAATTACCAACCCGAATATCGGAGGAATAACCGGAATCCACCAACCGATATTAAATACCAGATAACTAACTACTGCTATCGCGGTTGCTGCTAAGATGATAGTCCATATCATTATGCATATAGACTTGAAACGCCAACTTAATACCGCACCGATTCCAGACCATAATAATATCCATAACAATTCTATAGGTTCAGACCAAACTCTTAATAATGGTTTACCTTCGATCGCAGCACTCAAAATTTGACTGAGGACATTTGCGATGATCGTCACTCCGGCCATTTGTGTGGGATGTTTAAACAGACTAATGCTATAAGGTGTTTGAAACAAGTCGTTGACACTTTCAGCTATGGAACCAATTAACACAATGCGATTTTGGATTTTTTCAGGTGGTACTCTATCATTTAATAAATCTGTAATTGAAAAATGATCGAAATTGTCTATCCTTCCGTGATAGTTAAGTAAAATTTGGTAACCTCCGGCATCAGCACGAACATAAGCGCCGTCGTTGGGTTGAAAAGGAATTAATATTGTTTTTCCAAGTTGGATATGAGAACTATTTTGCGATCGCGGTTTTGGCGTAATACCTTCTTGTTTTAAATAATTTAGCGCTAACCTTAGGCTAAGATTGTAACGTATTTTAGTTTCTGAAGAGCCTACGGAAAGCAAGGCACGACGCACTTTTCCATCTCCATCTAAAACTTGATCGGCGATTCCTACTTGCTCTAATTCAGCTAAAACTTGTGGCGATGCAACTTGGTTACCAACTACCTTCTCTATACCTATTAAGTTGGGAGTCGTTTTGAAAACTTGAATTAATTCATAAG
>JBCBQE010000895.1:0-3118 GCA_039820385.1 Cyanobacteria bacterium J06635_10 | reverse complement strand
CTTTTTAAGCAATTTGTTTCATTCTATAAGCACTTATTCCCTTTCTACCAGCATCCAATTCACGACGAATCCATTCATCTTGAATATCAACAATAACTGTGTAAGGTAAATAATTGCTATGATCAAATGCATCTAAACAAACACCAATAGGCATTCCAGAAATTGCTAACCATATGCCATGTTCTATTGTAAAATCTGATGAAGTGCCGTCCTGAGATTTAAATCGTTGGTTATACTGATTTATATGAGATTTACTAGTTGCTGAAATCAATATTCTAGCTTTTAGAGGATTTCTTGCACCTATAGACATACGATGTATTTTTTCATCAAGAAGAATTGCTTTTCTTGCTTGATCTCTGTAAGTTAGAGCAATAGTTTCTGTGGCTTCAACTATTGGCTCGTATTTACTTCTACTATAAAATTGATTTTCAGATGAATTTAAGACTTGACTCACTATCTCTCTAGTTGTCAAATAACCCGTTGTTATATTTAATTTCTTATTGTTTACTAATAGTTCCACTTTCATATGTAACTTCTTTCGCTAATATATTATTTTCCTCTTCATAAGAATTAGGAATTTCTCCTTCATTATAAACAAATTTGTAGAGGTCTTTATAAGTTCGTGAAGCTTTTAGACCATGCTTACAACTCTCTATTTTGAGGTATTCAGTCTGAAAAGCAACAAAGGTAAAACCAAAACCCATGAATCCAAATTTTCCTGAATTATTTTCTCTTTTTAGAGATTTACCTGTAACTATTATTTTGGATATTTGTTCCTCATCTATACCGATACCATTATCAGATATAATTATTTGCCTTAAATCAGTATTAATTTCAAGTTTAACAGTACCTTTTTCAAAATTATTGCCATGCTTCTCTAAAATAGCATCGGCACTATTTTGCAGTAATTCAGTGTATATATCCCATACGTGTCTATAACTTGAAATTATTCTATTTATATTAGATTTAATTTGTTCTTCCTCTTGTTTAGATAATTCTTCTTTAAGTACATTGCTCATGGTATCGTACCTACTGTAATTACTGAATATCCAGGTATTTTAACGTACTGTAGGTGTATTTTGTGAGGTCGATTATAAAATAAGTTAACTCCTGTTGTGTCCAGTATTTTGCAATAAATAAGCTTGCATCTACAATCTAGAAATTATAATCCCTCCTCAACCCTCCTTGCTTGCGGGGAGGGTGCGCGACAGCGCGGGTGGGGTGCTTCGGAATTTATAAGTAACCAAGTGAAATTTATATAAGTGCTTACTACACACCTTTTTATTGATTGGATGAATAACCAATGAGAAAGAGACGTTGCAGTGTGCACGCCGTCTCTACATCAATAATTGATAATATATTTATTAATTAATTCTCAACAATCGCGTTCATTCTCTGGCGATATCTTTTAACTATTGATTGAATGCGAGATTTTTGTTTTGGTGTTAACTTCATCGATTGAAGTAGTTTTTTTCTTCCTTGCGGTGTTTTTAAGGATTGCATAACTTGACTGCGTTGTGCTCTACTTAAGACATTAGCAATTTCTGTAAATGCGCGATCGCGAATGGCATCTACTTGTTTGCGCTCTTGTGGAGTGAGTCTTTTGTAAACGCGTGGTAATGCGTATCCTGTTGCTTGCATTGTCAGCGGCACTAAAATATAGTTAGGTATTGCTTGTGCGCGCTTCGCGGAAATACCAGTTAAACATACGCTGATGGCTGCGGCGCTCAAAAATACAGACAGACGTTTTGTGGATTTACTAAACATTGAGAAAAACCCTTTAAATTATTTTAAATTGTGAGTTTAGGATTTTGGATTGTCAATACCCAAATTTCACAAGTTAAAATCTTCTCACTCTGAGATTTTTCAATTTTTCCATCCAGGATTGGTCAAACTTGTTAAAATATGGTCTTCCCATCGATTATTAATCAATAAATAGTCTCTAGCATAACCTTCCACCACAAATCCTAACCTTTTGAGCAAATTACCGCTACTCTGGTTGTGAGGCATATAATTTGCCATAATCCGGTGCATGTTTAATTCTTCAAATACATAATCAATGCTCGCTTGTAGGGCTTCTGTCATATAACCCTTACCTTGGTCTTTTTCTGCTAAACTATACCCTACCGTACAAAATTGTGCGGCACTCCAGATAAAAGTTCCGAAATTAATGACTCCAATTATTGTATACTCAGTTCGAGAAAAAATTATTAGTCTTAATGATTGTCCTTGAGTAAATTCTCTGATTGCTCTTTCTACTTCACTATCCCAATATGCTTCCGTGAAAAAACTTTCTGACCATGCAGGATAGAAAGGAGTCAGATAAGCTTTATTGTCTGTGTAATATTTGATAATAGCCGGTATATCTTCCTGACTACCCAGTCGTAATAACAGGCGTTTGGTAATAATGCGCGGCTGTGGTAATTGCATAAATTATTGTCAGAACACAATAATATTTGTTAAGAACACATTTGGAATTGTCCCACTTCTCTCATACCTGCTGCAACTGGGTCAAATTTTCTATCGAATAAAGTGTAACTGTTATAACAAGAATTAGTTAGATTAGCATTGTTTAATTTAGCTTTACGTAGATCGGCACCACGTAAATCGGCATTCTCAAAATTTACACTTTGCAAATCGTTAAACCGGAAATTCACTCCTTGTAAGTTAACTCCGGCTAAGTTTACACCCATTAACAAAGATACGTGTTTTTGTGCTGATATTTGAAGTAATTTTACATCTTGTAAAAACATGATTACAAAACGCTTGCGTATGGGGTCAAGTTCCTCTAACGTGGCTTGAGTCATCGCTTTAAAAGTAACTACTTTTCTTCTAATGGATCGAGGATTTTCCTTAATAATTGTTGCTGTCATCGTCTTGAGATAATCCGACAACACGGCTTGACGATGCACGTCGGCAGTGATGGCTACATTTCCTTGTCCTGTAGTCAATTGATATGCTGGTTTCTCAAAAGAATTAGTGAAAATACCCATTGTGAAACCTATACAGATAGCAAAAGTAGTTAGGGATAAAATCAACCACTTATAAGATCTTTGGGGAATTTTAGCCGAATTAATCGTTGATTTTAAATTTTCGACCTTGCGAAAAAAATAACCTC
>JBCBQE010000894.1:0-3120 GCA_039820385.1 Cyanobacteria bacterium J06635_10 | reverse complement strand
TATAGGTATATTCGAGATGCTTATTATATATTAGATGAATATCTATCTTGCAACCAAGAAAAATATCCGATCTTCAAGTGAATGATGTTTTTACTTAAAGCAATATCTACCGGTTTTTTATTTAGTTTCAAATGTCATATCATTAATGTACCTAGTATTTATACTTTCTGAATAAATCTTAATCAAATTTTTCCGAAAATAAAGTGATTTGAATTACTTATACAGGATTAACTAACAAATTTAATTACAATTGAAAAAACTTTTATCAAAGAATATTATTTTCGCAAGCGATAACCCATACCTCTGACTGTTTCAATCAATTCGCTGCCTAATTTCTTTCGTAGATAACCAATGTAGACATCTACAATATTTGAACCGGGATCGTAATCATATCCCCAAACTCGATCTAAAAGTTGCTCTCTACTCATGACTTGCCCCGCATGGCGAAAAAGAGTTTCTGCTAAAGTAAACTCCCGAGCGGGTAAATCAATATTATCCCCACAAACTCGCGCTTTCCGAGTGCGTAAATCAAGTACTACATTACCTGCTTTCAAAAGCATCTCTTTTCTATCATCAGATACTTGACTATTTCGCAGTCTTAACCTTATCCGTGCCAGCAATTCTTCAAATCGGAATGGTTTGGTCATATAGTCATCAGCACCGCCTTCCAACCCTGCAACTTTGTCATTAATATCATCGCGGGCTGTCAGTATAATTACGGCTAAATTTTCTCCCTGTCCCCGTATTTCTTCCAAAACTTCCAAACCATCTTTACCAGGAAGCCCCAAATCAAGAATAAGCAAATCAAAATTATTACCAACTGCTAAATTCAAAGTTTGTTCGGCATCCGATGCAATGGTAGGTACAAAACCATTCGCACGCAAGCCTTTTGCAATGAACGAAGCAATACGAGATTCGTCTTCAGCAATTAGGATTTGACTCATAATTAATACTCTTGGGTTGAGAAAATTTATTTATGAATGCTCGTCGGGCAGAGAATGTGGAGATTGAAAAAAGTACACTCTAACTATCAATTGATATACATCCGCACCTCGGGTTGAGTGTTAATTGCTTATTGGTAAAATTATACAAAAAGTAGCACCTTTTCCGGGTTGACTTTTAAGGGTAACTTCTCCTTGATGGGCTTCTGCGATCGCCTTAACAATAGATAAACCTAAACCAGCACCTTCGCTACGACGACGACTATTGGCAGCACGAGCAAAGCGTTCAAAAATTCTTTTTTGATCGGCTTGATTAATTCCTTCTCCTGTATCGCGTACCCAAAATTTAACTTTGCCTTGACTTATAGAAGAACCAATTGCAATTGTATCAGTACTAATAGTATGCTCAGTTGCATTTTGGGCAAGGTTAACTATAGCTTGTGTAAGTCGTTGACGATCTACTACGATTATTCCTTTAGCAGCTTTATCGAGACACCAGTTGCGTTCCCCTAGAGCTTGAGCTTTAGCAAATAACTCTTCAGTCAAACTGCGAATATCAACTGTTTCTAACTGTAAAAAATCCCGGCGCTCCGCTTTTGTCAGTAGAATTAAATCTTCTACAAATCTGCTCATTCTATCTAATTCATCAAGCACCAGCGTTACAGTTTCCTGTATTTCTTCTGGATCGTCATCGCCCATTAATTCTAAATGTCCCCGGATAATAGTAATAGGCGTTCGTAATTCATGCCCCGCATCGTTAATAAAATTGCGCTGAGTAGTGAAAGTTGCTTCCAATCTGTCCATCATATCGTTGAAAGTTCTTGACACATCTGCTAGTTCATCTTTACCCCGCACCGGAATTCGCTGACTGAGATCGGATTCGCTAATAGAACGAGCTGTTGTACTAAAAGATCGCAAAGGAGCCAAGACTTTTCCCGAAGATATCCAAGACAGAACTAAAGCCGCAAGCATAACCAAAGCACTCACTTGAATAATAACGCTTACCGCTTCAATTACTTCTTGACGCTCGCCGCTGATAGTATGAGCTACTACAAGTACTCCTAATGTTTTTCCTTGTATTTTTACGGGCTGACTCATGTAAATTATGCCACCCACTTCACTCTTGGGTGATTCCTTTTCACCTTGTTCTGATTTAACTAATTTTGCCCAACGACGCATTAGTTTTGAATCTCTGTCAAATATTTTTGGCCGCGCTCGGGGACTGGATTTAAAAAATTCTCCATCCACAAAGGTAAGCAAATAAGTATCGTCTTCCGGAAGCTGTTTAGCTAAAAATGCATTAAAAAATTCTTGTATTTCTTCCTTAGAAGTTGGACGCACAAGGCGACTATCCGGTTCGTTTACCCAACCTGAAGTTTGTATTTCTTCTGATTCTGCTTGCTTTACTTCTTCGGTGTCGGCTTCATTTTCAATCAATCGATTAAATGTCTGTATCTTTTCTACCAGTTCCCTACGAACTCGTGCATCCACCCGGGCAAACAACAGCAGACGAAACGCCGGAATCGATACGATAAAAATAAAAGTGATAATCAGCACATACCACCATAGGATACGGGTTCGAGTTGCCCAAAAGAATCCCCGCCATTTATTCAACGCAGCCAGCTTACTTGTTGCTGAGATATTTACCTGCCCAGAATCATTTTTGACAAAATTTCCACTCACCCAATTGCACTTTGACACTAAATTTTTGAGTATTACTTTCTCATATAAAATAACTTGTGTATACTATCCTCAAGATAGATAATTTATGGTACTTGTGTGCGTTGAAAAATTTTCTGATCATTTTAGATATTGATTCAGAAAATTCACCCCTGAGTCGCAGTCGTTTCAATTCTATAAAGCATCTTTATAGACTGAAACAATCGAATAAAGTTTAGCAACATTAAAATTTATGAATTTATCGTCAGTGCGACAATATTTTCATCGTGAGATTCAACAGCCTGACGAGCATATTGACTTAGCAAAGGCAGCTTTATACATTGCTCGAGAAGAATATTCTGACCTTGATGTTGAGGAATATCTGAATGCACTTGATACAATGTCAGTAGAGTTAGAAGAACGCTTGCCTTATGAGAGATATCTATTAATGCACTGAACAATTTTTAAGGGATATTTCTCATAAGGCAAGCGTTCTTCTAACTCTACTGACATTGTATCA
>JBCBQE010000893.1:0-3120 GCA_039820385.1 Cyanobacteria bacterium J06635_10 | reverse complement strand
TCCCAATATTTCATTTGAGCTACCAAATTGGATATTTTTTGATTGTCCTTCTTTTGTACTGACGAGTATTAGTGATTCATGTTACATTAGTCTAGGATAGCTGACTGCATGATATTTTTCCTTAGCAAAAATAAATTCAATACAGTTTACAAGCAACTTTGTTGTGATGAGAATCACGAGTACTAATGATTAAGATCCTCGGATAATAGGGAAAAAATAAACATAATGTATATAACTGAACTCTAGCCGAGTCATTAATAGGGAACACACTAATAGCCGACAGCCTTGAGCAAAGGACTGTCGGCTTTTTGTATTTGGGTATGATTGATGCCGAAGCAGGGGGAAGAGGGGGAAGAGGGGGGAGAGGGGGAAGAGGAGCCACTCCTGCGGCACGGAACACGCACCGTTGTAGGAAGTGGCGTGGGGAAGAGGGGGAAGAGGGGGGGAGAGGGGGGAGAATAAAAGAAATTTTTATAGGTAATGGATAAACGCGTTGGGAGTGATCGAAAAAAGTTTCCCCACAACTTGTTGGTAACTTGACAGAAATTCTGCCGCAGCTACTACCAAGTGTGGGGAAGGTACCCTTATATTGGAAGTCGAAAGGGATTCTGAGTTAAACCCGCATCATACTCAAAGATTTTTCTTATATCCCATTAAAAAGGATTTATTGAATATAACCGGATAACCCGGATGCGCCAGCGCCCTCATTGCCGCTCAATTAAGACATGGCTTGAATGATTAAATCGAAGTAGGGGGCAGCTTGTTGTGCATCTTCAGTACTTAGTAAATCAATGGAAGCTTCCTTTAGTCCCTTAATGGCTTCTACCATTCCGGGTACGGGAACTCCTAATGAGTTGTACATTTCTTTCACGCCAACTAAACCAATGCTTTCGATTGGTTGTTTATCACCAGCCAATATTCCGTAAGTGACTAAGCGTAAGTACCAACCATAGTCGCGAATACATAGCGCACGTTCCCGTTGTCCGTAAGCATTACCCCCTGGCGCAATAAAGTCTGGACGCTTTTGCCAGAGTGATTTAGTAGCTTTTTCAACTATCTTTTTTTCGTTTTCGGTTAAGATATCAACGATTCGCAGCCGTTGTTCGCCGGTTTGCAAATAGTCTTTGATATTCTTAAGTTCCCCACTGCTGGGATAACGTAGTTCGTCATCGGCTTGGAGAATAACTTGGCTTACTACAGTCATGATTTCTAAAAGAAAACTCTATTTAATTATTACTGTTAGTTTAGCTATTCAGGTGCCAAGAAGTGAAGGGGAGGGGGGGATGGGGATGGGGAGATGAGGAGATGAGGAGATGGGGAGATGGGGAGTTATGAATTTTGACCTTTGACCTTTGACCTTTAAGCTTAGTTACTGATAACTGATAACGGACGGGATGATGGCTAAAATAAAGTGGAAGCAGGGTGACTTGGTTGAAGCTGTAATTACCGATTTGAGCGATACGGGTGATGGTGTGGGACGATGCGCTCAAAAGGTAGTGTTTGTACCGGATACTGTACCTGGCGATCGCGTTGTTGTCCGCTTGGTAAATGTTAAGCCCAATTACGCAAAAGGCAAAGTTAAAGAATTATTACAATCATCACCTCATCGAATTAGACCAGCTTGTATTGTCGCTGATAAATGTGGTGGCTGTCAGTGGCAACATATGAGCTATGAATATCAATTGTCAGCTAAGCGTGAAGTTGTGATTCAAGCTTTACAACGTATCGGTGGTTTTACAGAACCACGGGTAGATGCACTTCTTTGGGCTGGTAAACCTTTAGACTACCGCAATAAAGCTACTTACCCCATGGGTATCTCTCCTACCGTGGGAGTTATAGCGGGTTACTACCAAAAGCATTCTCATCAAATCGTCAATCTGAATCAATGTCCGGTACAAGATTCGCGGTTAAATCCACTTTTGGCACAAATCAAAAAAGACATTCAATCCAATGGTTGGGAGATTTATAACGAACACAGCCATACCGGAATCATTCGCCATCTTGGTTTACGCATTGGTCGTCGTACTGGGGAAATTTTGTTAACTTTAGTTGTCAAACATTTTAATATACCAGGAATTGAGCAACAAGCACAAGAGTGGTTACACCACTATCCCCCATTAGTGGGAGTGATGTTAAACCGGAATGGCGATCGCACGAATACTATTTTTGGTAGCGAAACTCGTCTTGTGGCCGGTAGTTCTTACTTAGAAGAATCATTTGCTGACTTGAAATTTCAAATACGACCAGAAACATTTTTCCAAGTTAATACTGAAACAGCGGAGGCATTATTGTACGAAATTCAATCTGAATTAAATTTACAAGGTAACGAAATATTAGTTGATGCCTATTGTGGCATCGGAACTTTAACTTTGCCACTTGCAAAACAAGTGCATTTTGCAATTGGTTTAGAAATACAAGAATCAGCAGTAGCAGCAGCAAAAATTAATGCTCAGTATAATCACATAAATAATGTTGCCTTCCATTCGGGAAAGGTAGAAGAATTACTGTCTCGAATATCTTATAAACCAGATATTGTTATACTTGACCCACCAAGAAAAGGATGCGATCGCGGTGTAATCGAAACTTTACGCAAAGCAAAACCAGCTCGTATTGTTTATGTAAGTTGTAAAGCAGCAACACAAGCTCGTGACTTACAGCAACTTTGTCAAGATGATTTATACAGTTTGTCACGAGTACAACCGGCTGATTTTTTTCCTCAGACATCTCATGTGGAAGTTGCAGCATTTCTTGTGCGTTCGGATTTAGTCAAAGTTACTTAGTATAATTCTCGGGTGAAATTTCAAAATTGTAGTCTAGCGCATAGTAAAAATGCTAAAATTGAATTAATCTAAATATAGAATACCTTTTGTATAAAGAAATTGACGTTAGAGCAGACTCTAAAAGAACAAAAAAAAAGTTGTTTAAATTACAAATCGGCTCAGTTTTATGAGTATTCAAATACTCATTGATGGTTCAAGTAAATTTATAGTTTGTAATGATTTGTATTAACAAAAAAGTCAGCCGTTTTGAAATTAAGCAACCTTTATTTAATCAAAAGAGTCAATGCTAAGTAGCATACAAAAATTAGTCGTAAAGATATAACATTTTAGGCAACATGAC
>JBCBQE010000892.1:0-3123 GCA_039820385.1 Cyanobacteria bacterium J06635_10 | reverse complement strand
GTGCGCGATCGCCATTCGCCAAGCTCGACTTTATGAAACGGCTCAAGCTCAAGTAAAGGAACTGGAAAAACTCAATACTCTAAAGGATGATTTTCTCAAAAGTATTTCCCACGAACTACGTACTCCCATGAGTAGTATATTATTAGCATCTCAAACCTTAGATAAACTAATAAAAACTCAGGGAATACGAGGGATTAAGTCTGAAACATTTCAGCGCGTCTTCAAAATTTTCCAAAATTCCTGTCATCAACAAAATCAATCAGTTAACGATCTACTGACACTTTGTTATATTGATGCACAAAGTGCTACATTAATTCCTGAATTAATCGATTTACGAGAATTGATTACTGAATTGGTAGAGCCTTTTAGGGAAAGAATTCAACAACAACAGCAGCAGTTAGTTATTAGTCTTCCCCAAGAGCTATCTCTGATACAATCAGACATTTCTCTCTTGAAAAGAGCCATAAACGAATTACTCACTAATGCCTGTAAATATACTCCGGCGAAAGAAAAAATTACCGTTAATACCTCAGAAAAAGGAGAAATGGTTTTTTTGAGTGTGAGTAATTCCGGAGTAGAAATTCCCCCAGAAGAGCAGGAATCTATTTTTGAGAAATTTTATCGGATTCCCTCTCACGATCCTTGGAAACATGGAGGAACTGGTATTGGATTAGCTTTAGTCAAAAAACTAGTAGAACTTTTAGGTGCAACAATTATACTAGATTCTCAAGCAGGTCAAACCACTTTTACAATTCAATTTACCACTGAGGGTTAAGATTAAGAAAAACTTAAAATAGATTAATTTTATTATTAAGAGCCAAGGGTTGATTAAGTTAACAAAAATTAAAAAAATTAGCAATCGTTGATAAATAAATTGAAATATATAAGGAAATAATAACCGGATAAAATACGTATACTGACGGGTACCCGCTTATAATTTTTTTCTCCTAAAAAAATTTGGCTCTTAGCCCTTGAATAGAGTTTTTTTATATAAAGTCGCATACAATAATAATGATTGCAGACATTGTAGAGGGTGGATAAAATGTTGAAGATAAAATTTCTGGCTACTTTAGGAATAGTAGCAAGCCTGTCTTGTATCGCTAACCCGGTGAGTGGCCAGGGTTCTAGAAATATTGATGGAAAAGGTTATACCATTACAGGTGATTCGCTGACGGGAATCAACCAAAGATCGTCTAACGAAGACTTTCCGACTTTTTTTACTACTCAAACGCCCGGTGCAACCCCGGTTAATAATGTAGAGGAAAATACAAGCAACGGGAATTACTTGAGAATTGGCGAACAATATACCCCCATTTATCTACAACCTGGCGAACAAAACATTAATGGTAATGACGGATTGCAGTTAAAGATTGATTTGACTGACAGAAATCAAACAAAGGATTAGAGATAAAATATATATCCTCTCAAATCCATTGGCAGCAAATCTTGAAACAATTATATTTTTGGCAAACTTTTTAAGTTGAATAACAGCAAATTAAACCCGTAAAAACGGGTTTTAAACTTTTAATTTATTTTTTTGCAATACGGTACCTATCAACACCGTTACTGACGTGAAAGAGCAGGGGGAGAAAAACACTTTCATACATGGCGGTGAAATTTTTTCATTTTTCTGCCACCTTTGCAAACTAGAAACTGAGAATGAGTAAAACAGTACTAATGAACTACGAAATAATAGTATTATTTTTTGCGATAAGCCCTTCGGGCATGCGCGAAGCGATCGGATTCCTAAGTAATAGGTTGAAGAAAGAGCAAAAATCTAGTACTCCACCAAGTCAACTTTGAGGGTGTATCGTAAAAGCGTAAAATTCTTTTCTCCCCCTGCTCCGGGAACCCTGCCTCCCACCCCTCGGCAATTCCCCATACTGGCCAATTCCCAATTTCTTCCCACTTTAAAGTAGAATTACTTCTTAAGAGAAAGGAGGGGGAATTTTGACGCGAGTAATTATAGTCCGCCACGGACAAAGCACCTATAATATCGTAAGGCGGATTCAGGGGCATCTAGATGAATCGGTATTAACCCAAAAAGGTTGTGATGATGCGGTAAAAGTAGGTAAAGCACTCAATAATATTTCGTTTGATGCGATTTATTGTAGTCCCCTCAAAAGAGCAAAACAAACAGCAGAGATAATTCACCGCGAAATCAAAGCGCATATTGATAATACCCCCCCTCTGCAAGAAAATTATAAAATCAAGGAAATTAATCTACCTTTGTGGGAAGGAATGCTTGCCACAGAAGTCCAAGAAAAGTTTCCCGAAGATCATAAAATTTGGAAGGAAAATCCCGATAAGTTGCGGATGTTAATAAAAAATGGTGAAACAACCGTCGAATATTTTCCCATTTTGGCATTATATGAGCAAGCAAAGGAATTTTGGCAAGAGATTTTACCGCTTCATCAAAATCAAACCATACTTGTAGTAGCTCATAGTTGTATCAATCGATGTTTAACTCAAGCTGCAAATAATATTTCTCCAGCTTATATGCAGCATATTCAGCAATCTAACTGTTGCATAAATGTACTAAATTTTGCTGGTAGTGGTAATTTTGATGATGAAAGAGTTCAGATAGAATCTTTTAATCAAATCCAGCACATGGGGGAAAAATTACCTTCATTGCGTCCAAATCATCGCGGAGTAAGATTATTATTAGTACGTCATGGAGAAACTGACTGGAATCAGCAAAGTAGATATCAAGGACAAATTGATATTCCCCTCAACGAAAATGGTAAATTACAATCTGAGAAAGTAGCTGAGTTTCTCAAAGATGTTTCTATTGATAAAGCGTTTAGTAGTTCTTTATTGCGTGCGAAAGAAACAACAGAAATTATTTTACAACATCATCAAGAGGTAGGGTTAGAATTAAATGGTGGATTTAAAGAAATAATTCACGGACTTTGGCAAGGAAAAGACGAAGCAGAAATTGAGCTAGAATTTCCCGGAGAATTACAGCGTTGGCGCTCGACACCAGAACAATTTCAAATGCCTGATGGGGAAAGTTTAGAGCAAGTTTGGCAACGCACGATCGCAGTTTATGAATCAATTTTAAATTCAGCATTAAATAATCAATTAAATACTGTATTAATAGTTGCTCATGGAGGAACTAAT
>JBCBQE010000891.1:0-3125 GCA_039820385.1 Cyanobacteria bacterium J06635_10 | reverse complement strand
GTCGTTTGTAAACGACATTTACCAAGGGAATCAAGAGAATGACTACATCATTAGAACCAATTAATTCGCAAGCAGGTAAAAATAAGGATAAACCAAAAGGCAACATTTTTCAAGATAAAAATCTCTTAATTGTTGTCAGCATGACGACGATCGCAATTCTACCCTTATTCAGTGTTAGTCCGATTCTTCCAACTATAGCCAAAGGATTAAATATATCGCCTTCACAAGCGGGATTAATCATGGCAGCCTATTTAATTCCAGTTGCAATTGGAACTCCAATATTTGGAGTATTAGCAGATAAATTTGGCTTTAAAAAAGTTCTCATTCCTTCTTTGCTCCTATTCGCTCTCGGTGGTACCTTATGTGCCTTTGCACCAAACTTTCACTCTCTTGTGGAGTGGAGAATTTTGCAAGGAATTGGTGCTGCTCCTTTAGAGGCTCTAGTACTCTCAATTATTAGTAGTTTGTATAGTGGAAAAAGACTGACTGCGGCGATGGCAGTCAATTCTGCAGCCATTGGTGTTGGTTCGACAATTTATCCTACTTTGGGAGGGATATTAGCAGGCATCAGTTGGCGATATCCTTTCGCACTATCACTATTAGCAGTTCCTGTTGCATTATTGGTGTTGCTAAAACTTAAATTAGCCAAGAGAGAAAAGAATACTCAAAAGTTTAAAATCGGGAATTATGTGAAAAATATCGTTAAAAGCATTCAAAATCGTCAAGTTTTAGCACTTTTTCTAGCGATAATTGCCTTATTCATGGTAGAGTTTGGAGCATTTTACACCTTTACTCCGGTGATGGCAGAAAGTAAATTGGGTGCTTCAAGTGCGGTTATTGGGATTATATTGACGACAAATGCTATATCTTTAACAATTTTCTCTTTCTTCATTGGGTTATTTGCTCGTAAGCTATCGGAAGTTAGATTAATTCAAATCTCCTTGATTATCTTCTCCATCGCTTTATGCATCATTCCTAGTGTGAATTCAATTCCGATGCTTGTCATTCCCTGCATTCTGATTGGTATAGTTGAAGCATTAGCGTTTCCTTCACTTCAAGGTTCATTAGCCAAGTTTGCTCCCCAGGAATCTCGCGCTGGTTTTATGTCTCTCAATGTTACAATTCAATCAATCGGCAGAGCTATCGGTCCAGTTTTTGCAGGAATCATCTTCGGAGTTGCTGGAATACAAGGAGTTTGTTATATCGGAGTTGCTGTGATTGCGATCGCGATCGTATTGTTCAGTTTGTTAATTAATTCTAAATCTGGCAAAATCTAGTATATATGAAATCAATACAATTGGTAATCGCAAAAACCTCGATCGTTGATTACCAATTACATATCTTAAAAAAATATTCATACATCACCATAAACCTTTGTCTCGACGCGATATTATGACCTTCAGTCATGCGTCGAGACATTTTTAATGCGCTTTCGGTAGTGGAGTGGGGTGATTACCGAACCTATGCTAGTTCGGCAAGTAATATTATGTGCAAAACGAAAAACCAGAACGCTTTAAAATCAAGAGTTTAAGACTATTTAGAAGTATTGTATATTTAGTTTTTAAGACGCTTTGTAAAAATCAGAAATTGTACTGATGACACTTGTAGATAATGTAGAATTTACTAGCTTGATACTTAAGTAATTCTTTTTCCTATTTACTTGGACTCTGGTTGTAAGGATATCACTTCAGAATACGGTAGCTGTTGAATTGAGTTTTACTATTACATCAATCTAGCTGTAAATATTCAGACTAAAAAACTGCAATTGAAGCATTTTATTTGATTAAATCGAGGCAATTATATGACTAACAATCTTTATACTGGACGTGTATTGAATGGTGAAAATAAAACTTTTATTGACAGTGCAAAAGTAACTCTTGAGCTTGATGGTAAATCATATATTGTTCATTCAGATAGTGAAGGATATTATCAATTTAACGCCGATTTGAATGGAGATACTGCCTCAGCGCGTATGCGTGTAGAAGCAGAAGGATGCGAAAAATATAATAGAAATATTATGCTATCAACTGAAGATAATAAAATTGAAGAAATTCATCTTACCCCAAGTAAAAATAAACTAAAAGTTTCTTTAGATAAAGCAGCGGCTATTGCAACAGTGATTGGTACAGCGATCGCAATTTTTAGTTATATAAGTGGTAATCCAGTCACCTCAGAGCAAATAGATTCTGGTAAATCAGAAAGTCCTCAACTTCCGTCGCAGGAATTTCCTAAACAAAGCTGCGATCCTGCTTACCCAGATTTATGTATACCAAAAGATTCACCTAATTTAAATTGCTCGGATATTGGGAAGCACAACTTCAAAGTGTTACCACCAGATCCTCACGGTTTCGATCGCAACAGTAATGGAGTGGGCTGTGAAAAAAAGTGAGATAAGTCTTTTCTATCATTATCTCCGATTGCGAAGCGCATGCCGTGGCTTATCCCCCCCCAACCCCTCTTAAAAAAGGAGGGGCTAATATTTTTTTAAATGCATAACTTAAAATTCCTCACCCCTAAATAATAAATAACTAAAAAAATCTCTGTGGGTGAAAATGTCTATTTCTACAATCGAAAGATTAAATCCATTTGTCAAAGAAGTTATTAGCGACCCTTACACATTCTATAATCGCTATAGGAAAGAAGATCCCGTACATTGGGGACTTTCTGCAAATCCTAAATTAGATGGCGCTTGGTACCTGTTTCGCTATCAGGATGTCATGAAGGTAATGGAAAGTCCGAAATTTGGTCGGGAAGCTAGTAAAGTTAGAGATGATGGTGAAGGTGCACCAGTACCAAAAGCTTATCGCGGTTTTAGTTCTATGGTAAGTAATTGGATGGTTTTCCGCGATCCACCCACTCATACAAGATTAAGAACTATTGTTAATAAGGTTTTTTCTCCTAAAATGGTGGAGAATATTCGTCCAGCGATTATTGGCATTGCTGATTGTTTATTGGATAGAATTCATCTTCAAGGAGAGATGGATTTAGTTGAAGACTTTGCTTTCCCTTTACCGATAATGGTAATTGCTGATATGTTGGGAGTAGATCCAAAAGATCGTCCTCTATTCCGTAAATGGGCTTTAGCATTACAACATGCCAGCGCTTCCCGTCTGACACCATCCCCG
>JBCBQE010000890.1:0-3128 GCA_039820385.1 Cyanobacteria bacterium J06635_10 | reverse complement strand
CAGCCAGTAATTAAGGCGAGCAGGAGTTCGGGAATAAAAAAAACTCGTTTTCGTTTCACAGTCGTGTTTGCAAGTTGCTGTTTAAAATTATTCCATTCTAATGCTGCCTTTGAAAAGGAGGGATTTTACATTCTACATGCTTTTGTTGGCTCCTGCATCTCTAAAGTTAATTATTCATTAGGCATGACTGCAAGATGGACTAGCATTAATTGCTTGCTGTCGTCAAGTGTCTTCAGCAAGGGATTTTTAATTGCCTTTTTGGCTATCATGATTTGAACTTCTAATGGCAAGTTTTCAAAGTTTATTTCTTGCTTACGACGATTATCTTTTTCCGGACAATACCATTCGTATTTAACTGTGAAATTGCTATACAGCGACCATTTAGTAATCGCTCCATATTTGAGATGAGTAAGGTCTTTAGTATAAGTTACGATAAGTTGTGATTGCATTTCTACTGAAAGGTTCATAAATGTAAATTAAATATTACGCTTGACTTCCATAATTGGGAAGAAGCTAATCATTATATTGTCATATTGATGTGACAATAAAGTGACTTTTGACAATGAAATAAAAAGGCGTACAGTTATACTGTATTTGCGAACAAATTGACTACTAATTTTTACACAGACTAGGTAAAAATTGGTTTGTTCTGATTAGATATTCATCTATTTTTATCCATATATATTAAGTTCACAACTAAATAATTAGCGATTTTTTTTGCATGCTTTCTTTATAGACAAAGTAACTACTTTCTAATTTTGATAAGCATAAATCCTGCATCGACTTTTGATGTTTATCAACCATAGCAAATATACATAGGTAGTTGTCAATTCTTTTATAGAATCTTTTTAATTTATCAGTATAATAATCAACTTATTACACAAGTAAATATAAGTAATTAAAATCAATGTTAATCTTTGCTTAAGCTTTTGAATATCATCTAAAAGATACCTTATAGCCGGTATTAATTTCATAAATACATTTAAAAACCTCCTTTTTTCTAGAAAAAGAGGTTTAATAAGCATTTTAAGGGTAAATTTTAAATATTAGATATAAATTACACAACCTTAATGACAAATTCTTGATCGCACGCACTCATCGCAACGCTACCTTTCCTTATGTGAAGTACTGTTGCTCAAGCCGATAAGTATAGTGTTCGCTACAGTTAAATTTAATTTTCGTAAATTTCTAAGGGTAAATTATCAGGGTCTTTAAAAAATGTGAATTTTTTTCCAGTAATCTCATCCAACCTAATATCTTCTACAGCTACACCCTTTGATTCTAAATCACGAACGCTTGATTCTATATCATCAACTGCAAACGAAAGATGTCTTAAACCACAAGCTTCTGGATTGCTAGGTCTTTGTGGTCGATTAGGGAAAGAAAAAAGCTCAATTTGGTCGTTTTCTCCAACTCGTAAATCTAATTTATAAGAGTCTCTTTGCTCGCGAAATGTTTCCTTTATAATTCCAAAGCCTAACACTTCTGTATAAAACTTTTTGGAAAGTTCGTAATTCGAGCAAATAATTGCTACGTGGTGAATTCTATTGAGTTTCATTATAAGTTGGTAATGGTTAGGAGTTGGGAGTTAGGAGTTAGGAATTAGGAGTTAGGAGTTGGGAGTTTGGAGTTAGGAGTTAGGAGTTAGGAGATAGTTATTAACCATCCGTGTCATCAACGTAATCTATATTAATCAGTGTTAGGAGTTAGGAAGTTTATAAGAATTACGAATAACTTCGTCTCTTTGTTTCCCTAACTTTCTATTCCTTATTCCCAACCTACAGATTAAGAATCTTGTAATGTAGTTTTAGAAACGATTCTGGTTTTCTTTTTATCAGCTTCTGATAATTCTTCACCAGCTTGCAATCGGGTAGCAGAAGTTTGTAAAACTGTTGCTGCGCTATTATCTCCCATTTGCAAAGCTGTTTTCGCTGCGGTTTGCAACATGGTAGCAGCTCCGGCTCGATCGCCTTGTTGGAGTTTCGCTTCTGCAAGCTGGGTTTGCCGATACTTCGCTAGTGCAAAAATATAAGGTTGAACTTGTGGATTAACTGTAGGTTGATATTCTCTAACTACATTAATTTCTACGGGGATAGTTTCTGAAAGTAACCCTGTTATGTTTTCTGCGGGATCGTCATAACGAACTTGTAGTTGAGCTATAGTATGAGTGCCTTCTGGTAATTGTCCCAGATAAATATTTGCTAAAACTGTTCTTTTACTATCCTTCATTAAGTCACCTAAACGTACGGCAAAACGTCCGTCTGCTTCTTGTTGCACTGGTAACTCTATAGTATCGGGGAATACTTGGGCAACTGGTTTGAGTTCAGCTAACCGCAGCTTGGGCATGAAAGAAAATAACAGATAAGCGTTGGTTAAACTGACAGTTTGAATGCGACTAAACAATTGATCGAATTTATTCTCAGCTTCATCTGGTTGTGCGATATGAGACAATCTGCCACCGCCAGCATCCGCAATTTGTTCGAGAACATCTTGGTTCCAATTATCACCAAATCCCAGAGAATTCAAGGTTAAACTGTAGTCTACGGCTAGTTTGGCAAATTTGAGACAGCGATTATTGTCACCATGTTCGTTTTCACCATCGGTTAATACAAAAGCTTGAGAAATTGCTTCTTGTTTACCCTTTGCTAATTCCTCAATACCCAAACGCAAACCTTCATCAATAGAAGTGCCGCCATCAGCTTTTAGCTTGCTTATTTGTTTTTTTATACCATCTCTATCTTCAATTACCTGATTGGGAACCAGTACCTTAGCGCGGTGATCGAAAACTACAATACTAAGGCGATCGCCACTTTTGAGTCTATCAACGATGCGGTTTGCGGCTTGTTTTACAGTTTCCAGCGGACGACCATTCATGGAACCGCTATGGTCTAAGATTAAGCATAAGTTAAGGGGAACGTTGCGATCGAGGTTTTCTACGCTAGCGGTTAGAGAAACTGCCAACTGACGTTGAGAGCTTGATTGATTTACGTCTAGATTGCTATCATTCAGTTCGGGCAACAAGCTAACTTTCATATTGGTTGCGGTTCCTTGCGCGGAATATACATTATATATAAATAACTCCAGGATGCAGCATCTGTGCTACGGAAAAGTCCTGTATGGCTTCAATA
>JBCBQE010000889.1:0-3131 GCA_039820385.1 Cyanobacteria bacterium J06635_10 | reverse complement strand
AAAATTCTTATGGGAACCCTTCACGCCGATGAAAAAGTGAAGTCTGCCGTGGGGAGGCTCCCCACGGCGAGCTTCACGTGAAGTCTGTAAAATCAAGGATTTGAAAAATGAAAACTTCACACGAAATAGCCAGCGAGCTCAACCAATTTTATGGCTCAGCCACTCTCTACAAACACTGGCTCGGCTAGAAATATACCGAGGGTATACAGTACCTCACTCATGAAGCAAATTGCTATTGGTTGTTGGATGCAATAGCTTCACATCAAACGAAAAAATTACTGTCAAATCCAAAACTCCGAGAATTTCAAATTTGGCATTTACAAGTCAAAGAAAATTCCGTTACACACATCGATGGGATAGCAATGAATGTGACAAACGTTGGAAAAAATATTTAATGGCTTCTGTACAGAGTGAATCAGAAGCTCGTATAGCTCAAAATCTCGGTTGGAGAACTTTCAGAATAATCGCTCCCGACGCACCTTTGAGTGGAAATGAAATCCTTTGTCGTCATACAAAAGATAATGCAACGCAGTGTGAAGATTGTATGCTTTGTGATGGTAAATCTAACAAACCCAACATTGCTGATAAAGTTCATGGGCTGAAATGGAAAATCTCAAATTTCGTGAAATACTCGGAGTCTTTGTTTCTTTTAAAGAAGTTTTATAGTTGGTTTCTGGAAAAGCAGAACCATCGTCCCAAGCAGGATCATACTTCACACCATCCCAGTCACCTTTATGATGTTGTGAATCTGGATATTGATATTGCTCGATATCAAAAAGCATAGTCATTTTGTGCTAATCCTTTGTTATCGGCTCATATGAGAAGGAGACAGAATTCAGAATTCTTTTTTGGTAAATTCAACGCTCGTCACCAAAAAAAGTTAAAAGGTTAGAAGCCCCCCAATTTATTCGTGGGAGCTAATTACGAATTACAAATTACGTAGCTTGCGTCACCGGTCGGGTGATATTACGAATTATATTCGCGTCCAATATCTTTCGATAATTCAGCAGTATTTTTCGGAGTAGGTAAATTTCGTCTATCAAATCTTTGTGTCTGGGGATTGTAAGTGGCGATCGCCTTTCCCTTACTAGCCACTAACTCAATAATGCTAATAGTTTGAGCGTCTTTAATCCCAATTACAATATCTGATGATTCTTTCATAAGTCCAATTGCATCTTCTACGGACACACTACCAATAAAATCAACAGTTATATCTTGGTGTTCTGCTGCAAGTTGTTCAATAGTTTTTAAAGCTGAAGACTCCGTTGGAAAGTTAGAAACATCAACAAACTGTACCCTCTCATAACCCAACTCAGCAGCACGTTCAACAGCTCGCTTGAGCATATTGGACATCACTTGCTCTATCCTCTGTTGAGGTTTGTTGTCTACAGATACTTCAAAAAATAAAACGGTGCAAACCGGCTTATTACTTTCTTCATAATTTTCATTCTGCTGTTCTGAGGTAGTTTCAACTTGTGGAAACTTTACGGTAGAGGGGTCAATTACAATATCGACATAACTAGCAGGAGCATTTTTTAAAGTACCTGAAAACGTAAATCCTTGAATTGACTTACCAACAGCATTGAGTTTTTCTTGTAAAAATTTGACTGATTTTTTATTAATTTTTCCTAAAATTTGGTTATCTATCTTCGCAAAAACAGTTGGTGCTTTGTAGGGATTAGTTTGTCCTATAAATAAAGTAATATTCGCTTGTTCGTTTTGCCACTGAGAAGATTTAAAAGCATATTTATTAACATTATCAATTTGCAATTTATTATCTGGATTTTTTAAACTGGTGATAATAACGCTTTTACTAAGTGGCGAAGTAATACTTGCAACTGCTTCACATCCAGCGAGTAAATGAGGAGAAGAAGCATCAATAGTACCGATTTTTTTACCTTCTACAATTATCCAACGTGCAGTTTGAGTAGGGGCACGAGGATTAATTCCATTTTCAAATTTTATCGGGACTTTTTCACCAGCAAAGTTTCTGTCAGCATAATGATTGAACTGAGTACCAAGTACTCTCATTTGAGTAAACTGTAACTGATTTAATTGACTCACATCTTGCACCTAACGAGTAAACACTTAAAAAACAAATAAAGAGAATAAAATATGACGTTAGATCAAGAGTCAAGGTTCAGTAATAGTAAGTAAATTATAAAACAAAAAGATAGTAATCTTACATAAGATATTAAACAAACCATACTATATTCAGCGATGACGCTGTGCGTCATCGCTACTGTGCGATAAGCCACGGCATGGCTTCGCTAACGTCAAATTTGCTTTTGTAGCAGAAAATATGAGAGAAAGGGCGTGAAATATCAATCTTCATAAGCAAGAACAATGCTTGCCCACGCCCAAGAGCTAGTTTACAACCTCAAAGACTTGATGCCCACGCACTACCAAAAAGAAAATCTTGAAGCAATATTGGGATTATTCTTAGAAGCCCAAGGGCATCCTTTACCTGAACATTCTAAAACTAAGTCTGCGAGCGCTTTAAGTAGATTTTTAAATATCAATCCTTGGTCAACAAGGGAGATGATTCGTGCAGATACTTCAAGCCCGGATATAAGAGGATTTATCCGGACATAGCGTCAAGAATACCAAAGCATCCAATCCGGCAATATCTCGCAAAGCCTTGAGAAAAATACCCAAAGCGCCATTCCAATCTAAGCGGAAGTTTATACCCACATAATGGACATTTAAATTTCTTAGAACTGCCTAAGTTAACATGAAGGTGCCCGCATTTGGTGCAAGTTTTGGAAGTATATTCCTCGGTTACATCTAATACAGTACAGCCACGTTTAAAGGCTTGGAATTTCAATGTTTGTTTAAACCGATAATGAGACCAACGTAGCATTTGACGAACGGTTTTAGAATTAATCTTTCTTTTTTTCGTACCTGTTTTGGCTACCATTTGGGAAGTCTCAAAAGTTGGAAGAAAGATAACTCTGTACTCCGTCGTTAACCATTTTGCTACCTTGCGATGACATTCATCAATTAGGTTACGAATACGAATAAATAAGCTATCAATTTTTGCTTGTACTCTTTGACGTTGATGTTTATTTTTACGTCCGAATAACTTAGTCTTGTGAGATATTAACTTATCTGTAAAACCACACAATCTG
>JBCBQE010000888.1:0-3130 GCA_039820385.1 Cyanobacteria bacterium J06635_10 | reverse complement strand
GTTCGTAGAGCACCTACACCTAATTCTACCGGAATTAGCGTTTGTACCAAGTCATGAAAGTCTGACCGCAATTGTAGACTATATCCCTGGGTTGTTTCTACAACTTCTAAAGCAGTATCTCGACGAGCATATTCATCAATTAATTCAATTATCCCTTCAGTAGCCGTGGCGCGATCGCACTTTGCCATGGAGGCGATCTCCGCGATCGACATGGGTTTTCCTTTTAGATATAAAATTGCTTCTATCTTTGATGCCGCTACAGTCATCTAAAATCCTCCGGGAGGTTGGAAACTCTGGATTTCAAATTCAACAGAGTCAAACGGACAATGCTTTCGCCCTGAATCTTTCCCCAAGTTCTGGGTGATAATTTCAAAACGCTCCAAGGTGTGGCTTTATTGACTAATTAACTGATGTAGAAGGAAAGCATCTGATTACCGAAAGGAAACGCTTCGCGCTCCCCAATTTGCCTGCCCCCATTGGAAGCTAAAAAAACAGTTCGGCAAAGTTGTTTCTAGATACCCGATACACTACCAGTTAACTTGCTTTAAAGCCGTGCCCAAACAGCAAGTGAGAAATTTTACCCCTGTATTTCAAGATTCCATCTTGGGGATAAGTAACTCAGAAGGCTCCTAAAAAAAGACGGACAGGATCTAAAAATGCTTAATTTAGGTATATTCAAGCTAGTTAGTGCCGGTTAAAAGGCTCAACCTAATCGGTCGGGGATACCGAACAATTCCTGATTCCACATTATTCAAAAGATAATGTATAACTCAAGAAAACAAATTATGAGTAATTTGGGAAGGATGTTACCATACTTTTAACAAAATGTCAATATCTTAGACCTAAAAACAAAAGCCCTCTAAGTCTGGATTCGACTTTTCAAAATAAATTCTGCGATCGCTAAATCAATAGGAGTAGTAATTTTTAAATTAGTTTCTTCCCCTTGAACGATTAATACTTCTAGCCCGCATTTTTCAAATAGAGCAGCATCGTCAGTAACTTCCCAACCTTTACTAACGGCTTCGGCGTGGCATTGTTTTAATAATTTGACATCAAAACCTTGAGGAGTTTGTGCTGCCCACAAATGCTTTCGCGAGGGTGTGGATTGAATTATCCTATTTTCGTCTACGACTTTGATAGTATCCTTTACGGGTACTGCGGCAATTAAACCGTTAGTACTAGCAAGAGTTTCGGCACAAGAGTCAAATAAACCTGGGGTGGCAAGGCACCTTGCTCCATCGTGAATTAATACTTGCGAGGCATTTGGGGGCATTGCCTGCAAGCCATTGTAAACCGATTCTTGACGAGTAGAGCCACCTTTGATTAATTCCACTGGTTTATTTAACTTCATAGGCGCTAAAATTTCCTCAAAATCTTGCCAGTCATCCGGTTGAGCAATTATCCCAATCCAACTGATATTCACAGCAGCACTCGCTGCTTGGATAGTGAAACTAACAATTGATTGTCCCAGTAAATTCAACAGCAGTTTATTACGATTACTCCCCATTCTTCTACCGCTCCCAGCAGCAGGAATTAATAAATGCACTTTGACGATTCCTCAATCTACATTAATGGTAAATCTTTACCACAAATAATTCGTAATTCCTAAAAGTTGGTATGGTGCAGAGAATTTACTCCTTTCTCGCCAGAAGATTTCCGGCTAAAGTTTCTTCCCCTGCTCCCCTCAATCAACACCGGTAATTTTAGAGCGAAAAGGGGAGTAAGCCGGTGGTACTAAATGCTCAATTGGAAATTCTCCTCTCATCTTCCCCTAAAATAAGTAGCCAGTTAGCGTAAATAAACAATATGCGAATAGTAGCCCTTGTCTCTGGTGGAATAGCTGACCAAATTCTATTCTTCCCGACTTTAGACAATCTCAAGCGGCAGTTCAATACCTATAAAATTGATGTGGTTTGTGACACTTCCTCAAAGGCTGCTTACCGGGTGAGTAAGTCTGTTGACGAAGTGCTAGGCTTTAACTTCAAAGCTCGTAATAGTATGGCAGATTGGGGTAACTTTATCGGCATTATTCGCGATCGTGAATATGATATTGCAATTACCCCATCACAAAGCTGGTTTACTGGTTTGATGCTGTGGTTAACTGGTATAACTACACGGGTTGGTTTTAAGGGAAACAATTCTTTGTTTTTTAATCGTGTAGTACCCCTTAATACAGAACAGTACTTAGCTTATGCTTACCACGATTTACTGCAAGGATTGGGCATTAATTCTAATTGTCCCGAATTAGCACTTAACGTACCAAAGCCAGATATTGACTGGGCAACTTCCGAACAATTACGTCTGGAAGTTAAAGATACAGGCTACATTTTGGTTGACGGTACCTCAGTTGATGCTAATACTATCTATCCCACGGGAAAATGGTTATTGATCCTCCAAGACTTTAAACAAAAGCAACCAGATATGCCGGTAGTGGTTATCTCTCAACCGGATAATCAAGATTTTGTCCGTACTCTCAAAGGCGCCCTACCAAATATCAAGGAAACTTTTCCCAATAATATTGGTAAACTGGCGGCGACGATCGCCGGAGCTAATTTAATGTTGTGTACTAACAGTACCTCTATGCAACTTGCTATAGCAGTACAAACATACACGATTGCTTTATTTGGTTCAAGAGAACCAACCAAATTATTACCTCAAAGCGATAAATTTCTTGCCATCAAATCTCCCACTGGCATCATTTCTGAAATTGCACCAGCAACCGTTTTAGAAAAAATTTGGCAAGGCTAAGTCTAAATTTTCCCACATAGCCGGAAATCTGAGAAAGAAGAAAGCTGAGTATAAAGTATTACTCAGCTTTCTTTTGCTGTCTAATAAGTTGCGATTATTTTAAATATCAAACTATTTTTGAAAAACTATTAAATTTGTTATTTGAAATACAAATAACCTTGGTAAATCGATAAAATTATTTACTTATAAATACAATTTCTAAATCTAAATTTTTTATAAATATTATTCTACTGAGAACGTAATTAAATTTTACTTGTCATCAGGTTAATTATCAATCAAAATTGATATAATACTTAATATTCAATATGCGGACATCTTTTGCTTCCCATCCTCTAGGATAAAAATCTACTCGTGCAGCTTCAAATCGCATTCTCCGAACTTC
>JBCBQE010000887.1:0-3133 GCA_039820385.1 Cyanobacteria bacterium J06635_10 | reverse complement strand
GGCCTGTAGTCTGGGTAATTGCAAGTAGAACAAATCTGGCGGATAGCGGTTGGAGAAACCCAGAAGCAAAGAAAGCTCTACTAGGGGTTTTACAGGAAGAATATCAAGATCCTGATGTTTTAGCTGTGGCTATCAGGTTGTTGGGAAATTTTGATAATGCATTAGTAGTAAGACAACTAGTTAGTTTCCTTAAGCATCCAGATCGTTATGTGCGTGCTGCTGCTGCCCGTGAGTTAGGAAATATGGCAAAGAAAGACACTGATAAAAAAACAGTTTTAGAGCAAGCTGCTGAACCTTTAATTCAAGTTATGCGTAATAATCCTATCAGTGATGTTCGGGATAAAGCTTTCGATACAGTTAAGAATATTTATATTTACACGCATTTATCCAAACCTCAATCCACAGAAATTACAAAAGTTAAACGCGCTCTTTGGCGTGAAAAAGAAAAATTGGATCAAATACTTCAAGATACTTTAGAAAGTGAAAGAAAAAACCAATTTCAAGGACGCTTAAAAGCTGGCAATTTACAAACCCTTATCCAGGGTTTAAAAGATCCCAGTCCAGAAATACGAGAACGCAGTGCAGAACTTCTAGGTAAACCAGAATATAAAGAAGCAGTAAATGAATTAGTGGATTTATTGGCTCAACCAAATGAAGATCCTGACGTTCGAGCAACGGTAGCAGAAACACTTGGAAAAATAGAATTATCCACAGAAAAAGTAATTAATACTCTGATAAATACTTTAGATTTTAATAAAGAAAAAGATCGTTATGTACGTCAAGAGTCAGCAAAAACATTAGGAAAGTTAACACCCACGGAAGCCAGCATTAATGCTCTTAACAAAGCAGTTCGAGTGGATGTGATTAGCAATGTACGTGATGCTGCTAAAGATTGTTTAACTGACATTAGTAAAAAAGGTTCAGATTTAGCTAATTTAGCTAATAAATATTACCAACGCATCAATCAAGAGAAATTATCAGAATTGAATGTTGATGAAATTAATGAAATTATTGACATATTCAAAAATAACAATGATAGCAATGAGCGAATCAAAGCGGTTCAAGCTTTGAGTGAATTTAAAACTTTAGAAGTTATTCAAATATTGCTTGAAGCATTAGCTGATGAAGACCCAGATATATGTGCTGCTGCGGCAAAATCTCTTGGTCAAATCAAAAATTCTAGCGTCATGGAAGTATTACTTCAAAAACTGGATAACAAAGACAGGATTGCTCGCCAAGCTATTGTCAAGGCCATAGGTGATTTGGAAGCAACATTAGAACAATTAAATAAAACCCAAGCAGTAGAGGAATTAATTGAGATATGGAGAAACGATCCTATTAAAGATGTTCGTAATGCTGTAGAAGAAAGCTTAAAGAACATATATAAAAGAACTCGACATCCAAATGCTTATAAAGCCTTAAATAGATATAGTAATCCAGACAAAAAAGAAGAATATGACCAGTTTTTTCAAGAATTTCCACCAAATGAGAAGAAATAAGACTTTCTTTGTCATGTTTCAAAATTAACTCATAAACAGCCAACTAATTAACAATATTTAAGAGATAAAAATCATGTTTAATGCCAGAGAAGGTAATCCTTATCAAAGACTAGATGGCAAAGAAATAAAAGTATCAGATACCATGAATAAAATTGCCAATCCCCAAACCCAGGATGAGGCATTAAAAGAACTTGGTGTGACAATTGAAGAAAATCATCACAAATCTTTTTTTATTAAAATAATTGATTTTTTATGTTTATCTAGCTATTTTGGAGATAGATACAATCAGAAACAATACGAGTTAAAAATTGAGTTTTCAGAAACTGGTAATGCCTACGCAGAACCTGATGGTGATAGAACAAAAATCTCTGATACTTCAACAGAAAAAGTTTCAATTGAATTATTTCTTGATAATACTCCCCCATCACCTCTAAAAATAAAAACTTCTACCGAACCTTTTATCGAAGATGGAGTCAACTTTTTTGGTTATGTGAGTTTAGAAACACCTTCAGGAGAAACTCGTCGCATACCAATGACTGGGCGGGGTACAGTTGCCCTTGACGGTAAAGAAGAAGGAGATTTTCACGCTGGAATAGTAACTGGTGGTGCTTGTGCTTGCTTTCAAGAAAGAATAGCTATGGTTGTAGCAGCCGCTGCTGCTGCTGGCGCTTCTAATCAGCAAATAGAAACCATAGGAAATGAACTACATAAACTTAATGATTCCTATCATGGGCGTGCAGATATTTTTGACTACACCATAAAAGCAGCTACAACTCCACAGGATAAGATGCAGAGTTATACACAGTTTATGGCCTCGCGTTATCCAGAAGAAAAAAGATCGCCGCTACTGCAAAGTGTTATTCAGACAAAAGAACCAAATCAAACCTTTTATGAAAAGGCTAAGACAAAAATGAGTGCTGAATAACTTGGAGAAAATTAATTAAGTAAAAGGCAATAGGCAATAGGCAATAGGCAATAGGTAATAGGTAATAGGCAATAGGCAATAGGCAATAGGTAATAGGTAATAGGCAGGAGGGTCTTATCTTCGTTACGTTTCTTAATATAGTGATATTTTTTTGCGCCAACTTACTTATTTTAATAGAGATAAATAAACATGAATTCAGAAAAAAAAATTACAGATTATGTCCAAAATTTCTGCGAATATTTTGACTCAGAAATCGAACATGATTCCTTAAAATTCTATGACTTTGCACGCAATTTTGAACATAAATTTAATCTGGTAAAAATTAATTGGAATCTAAATAAGAGCAACAGTAACGAATTAACTAGTATAGAACAAATATTTGAGACTTATCAACACCGTCTTTTACTACTAGGTGAACCTGGTGCTGGCAAAACAGTATTATTAAGAAGTTTTGCTAAAATTAAAGGAAACGAAAGACTTGGAAATGCTAATAAATCATTACCAATATTCGCAGCAATTAGGTCATGGAATGGTGAAACAAATGAGCCGATCATCGATTGGTTGCTACGTGAAACTAAAATTGTTTGTCCAGATCTAGAGTTAGATGAAAATTCACTTGAGCAGCAAATTCGAGCCAAGAAAGTTTTATTAATGCTTGATGGATTAGACGAACTTCCTGCCAATGTTTCTAATTCACAAGATCCAAATG
>JBCBQE010000886.1:0-3136 GCA_039820385.1 Cyanobacteria bacterium J06635_10 | reverse complement strand
ATTCAAGATTACCAACCACAGCAACGAACCAGTTTAAAATCAGCATTCCAGGAGTTTTTAATCTTAGCTTGGTTCATATTAAATTTCATTTGCCAATTTTGAACTGGTTCGTTGCTGTGGTTGGTAATCTTGAATCTGGTACAAAATCCGGTTTGCCAATCCGAATAAATTTCGGTAGTTACTTTTAATCTAGCTTCAGTAGGAATTACGGGAGTTGAGTTATTTAGTTTTTCTGGTTCCTTTTCTTCTTCAATTGTTCTAGCCACTACATCGGTAAATTTAACCGGAAGTAGTTGGGAAAGTATTTTTTGTTTTGGTAAATCAATACTTTTCCAATCATCCAAGAGAATACCACCTGTATCATCACTGTTAGGATTCCAACTCCAAAAAGCAAAACTCAAGTTTTTCTCGTCGATATATTTGACAAACTTATTAAACCAAATAGCTTCCTTTTCCTTAATTAGACGCCCGCCAAACTCACCCACAAGAATAGGAGCGCGATTTTGACTAGAAATATAGTGAAAACCGATTTGCCAGCGAGGGATGAGATTTTGGGGAAAATCTTTATCTGAAAAATAAGGCTGATCGAACACTCCAGCCCCATACTCATGGGGAGAATAAACTAACTTGTTACGAACTGATAAACGTACAGGGTAGCGCAATACGCCTTCTAAATTACCACCTTGCCAATGATGAGTTAAATATTGTCCCGGAACATTATTTTCTACTCCTTCAACCACAATTAACCAATTAGGATTTATAGTTCCAATGGCATTACCTGCACGCTCTGCTGCTAATCGCCAGTCAGTAGCTAAGTCATCAGTACCCCAGCTAGCTTTTCCGTGGGGTTCATTTTTCAAATCTGCTCCAATAACGTTAGCTTGATTTTTATATCTTTGAGCTAACTGCAACCAAGTATTAATCCAATCAGCTTCTGTATAGCCATCTCCGTACCATAATTCGGGAATTCGTTCATCATTAAGGCGATGAGAGTCAAGCAAAATTAACAAACCTTGACGTTCCGCTTCCTCAACGATTGCGTCCATTATTTCTATAGGGGTTTTACCTTCGAGTTCTTGATTGCTGCCGATACTAAAATCAATGCCGTTAATGTCTTCGGAGCGCAGTGCTTGTACGGAATATGGTAAGCGAATCAAGTTGTACCCCAGGTTCTTGATTTGCGCCAACATCTCTTTATAATCCCGCTTCCATAAACCGTGAGGAGTGTGGGTTTCTGTTTCCATACCAAACCAGTTGACACCCTGGAGTAATACACTATTTCCTTTGGCATCAATGATTTTTGCGCCACGGGTTGAAAGTGGTAATTTCACTGTTGTTGTTGCTCTAGCAAGGTTGGCTGGTTTACTAATGAATGTATTTGTAAAATTACTATTTAAGCAAAACACTAAGGTTATAGCAAATATCAGTATTTTCTTGTAGGACTTGATTTTTTTTAATTTATTTTTATTTAAATATTCTCTATTTTGATAAAAATGTCTCCGATAAAATACCCAAAATAAATTGATATAAGCATTTTTAAAAATATTTATTAAAAGAAAAAAAATCCTAAGTATACGCATAATTACTGTTCCCTTTTATAGTTTTATTAAAGTATAGCTTTTAAAGCTAATAATTCTATTTTCAGACTGTTATATATATTACTATTTTCAATCACTAAGTATTTATGTAAAAAACAACAGATGATAAAAACTTTTTATTATTAATTGATTAGTTTATATAAATTAATCAATTAATACCTAAAATATACAATTTCTAGATGTAATTCATTACTTAAGTATGAGGAGTTATTCAAAGTTATTTTAAAAGCTTGAATATAAGCTGATATTGGCGTTTTATAGAGCTAGCCAAAAAATTAGTTTATAAAAAATTTATTTAATTTGGCTGTTTCTTTATATTAAAAGCCTTGTATATTACGTATTTAACGAATAAATTGGAAACTAATAAACAAGTTCTATGACTACTTTGATTACTGTGAAGGAAGAGTATAGTAGTCATGGAAGTATCTAGTGTATTTTACTTGGATAACTAAACTTTTAAATATGACTCTATCTACATTAACAAAATTTATTCTGCCTCCAGTTTTAGCTGCAGCGACTATTTTTTCAGCCATGACAATACCGCTGGCTGCAATAGGCGAGAAACAAATTAATATCAAATTTCAAGAAGAAACTCTTTTCTTTGGTAAGCTCAGAGATGTTGCTCTGCCTTATGTAGTAGTCGCCACTGGACTTAGTATGGGGGCTGGAATTTCTGCTGTAGCGATTGGTGGATGGCGGAACTCTTCTCGAAAATCAACACAGGCAGAACAACAACTATCACAATTGGAACAGCAGCTACAGCAAAAAGAAGAATTACTTAAGGAGTTTAAACTTTCAGAATCTCGACTACAAGTTTCTGGACTTAATAATTTTTTGGATGAACAAGTATCATCCCAAGGGAGCAAAGGTTATCCAAGCGTAACTCAACCAGTTGTAGCGCAGTCATATCAACAAAAGGCAGAACCTATTCCAGCCCCCGCACCTCAAGAGAAAATACCATATGCGGCTTCAGTTAATGCTGCATCGGCGTTTGCTTCTGCTCAAAACTTCCTCGGCTATACTCAATCAAACAGCGATATTAAAAAAGAAATTGCCAATATATCTCAAGCAAATCAAACCAGCATACAACCAGCTGAATTTGAAAAACTACAAAGACAACTTAGAGATATGATGTTGCAAATGCAGGCAATGCAAAATAATCTACCTTCAATGTCTCAATCTACAAATACTGTTCAAACAGAAGATTCAGAAACAATTAGTATCCATTACGATACTCAAGCGCCTCAACAGGTACAATTTCTTTAAAAATTTAAGAATTAAGTAGGAACAATACTTACGAAAGGAAACTTTCTTAAACCCTTGTATAAATATGTTCGTAATTTAGCTCGCACTCTCGCGAGCTTTGTTTTTATAAAGACTTAAACACTCGTGAAGTATTTTCAGGGTTTGGTATTGCAACATACTTCATAATGGCTATAATTACATCTCAAATATGTTTTATTTAACTAAAACATATGGGTTTAATTCCCCACCGTCACAGGGTTCCCTTAAAAGTTTTTTCTTCTAAAAAACTTTTA
>JBCBQE010000885.1:0-3145 GCA_039820385.1 Cyanobacteria bacterium J06635_10 | reverse complement strand
TAACAATGGATAGTTAGTAGACAGCGTAGAGGATTTAACACTTACTTCTGGCTAACTATGATTAAAACATTGATAAAACGTTTCCAGACACCATCGAAGCTTTTCGTGCAATTAAGGAAAACTATAATATGGCGAGACTGGATTACTTTGCTCCTGGTGTATACGTCGAAGAAGTTGACCGTGGTAGTCGTCCGATAGATGGTGTGCAAACCAATATTGCAGCTTTTGTTGGTTTCACCGAAGCGATACGTAACGGTGCAGAAATCGGTAAGCCAATGTTGGTAACTAATTGGAATCAATATCTGGAATACTTTGCCAAAGAAAATTCCGATGGCTTTACAGATTTCGACGCTTACCTACCTTTCAGCGTTAACGGTTGGTTTTTGAATGGAGGAGCTCGGTGTTGGGTAGTTAGTATTGGTACTCGCATACCCGCAGCAGGACAGAATCAACCAGGTCCGGAATCGACTGCATTAACTGTCAAAACAGCAGCAAAGCGCGATTCTTTACAGTTCACTCTCAGAGAGGGACAAATGGACAAGGGTTCGGTGAAAGTGGAAATTATTCCCGACGAACCAAAAACAACTACTCCCAATGACGAAAATTCTCCAGCACCGATTCCAGCAGAATTTTTTCAAATAAAAATTACCGATACGGATGGAGAGGAACTCGAAAAGCACGAACACTTGACGATGAACCCTAACGTCAGTGAAGAAGTTGGAACCTACGTTCAAACAGCGCTGCAAGAATCTCAGTATGTCAATGTAGAAATTAAAGCACAACAGGGACTTCCTTTAGCTCTTCGTCCAATAAATGGTCGATATGAAGTAAGTCCTCCTCCGGTCTTACCGACCCCAGAGAATTTGCAGCAATACGTCCAGGGAATGCGCGACGACCGCAGCGGTATCCAAGGGCTATTCGAGATAGATGAAGTCACAATGATAACCTGTCCGGACTTGATGAAGGCTCACCAAGTAGGTTTGCTTAATATAGATCAAGTCCACGGGATTATGGAATTGATGATTAGTCTATGCGAAAATGCTTCTCCCAATCCACCCAATCGTATGGTAGTTTTAGATACACCATACGACAAAGTGAAGCCGCAAGAAGTAAGTAATTGGTTGAGCAATGATTTCAACCGACGCTCTATGTTTGCGGCTTTGTACTACCCGTGGATAAAAGTACCAAATCCCCGCAAAAATGGTAAACCCATCCTTGTACCTCCTTCGGGTCACATGATGGGAGTGTGGTCGCGTACCGATGAAACTAGAGGTGTGTACAAAGCACCCGCGAACGAAACCCCCCGTGGTGTAATCGGCTTAGATTACGATTGCAACTTCCGCGAACAAGAATTGTTGAATCCCCAGGGAATTAACTGTATCCGTACTTTCCCTGGTAGAGGTATAAAAATTTGGGGCGCAAGAACTTTAGTAGAGCCAGATAAGACAGAGTGGCGTTATATCAGCGTTCGTCGTTTGATGAGCTATATCGAGAAATCAATAGAATTAGGTACTCAATGGGTAGTATTTGAGCCAAATGACCAAGATTTATGGGCACGGGTAAGACGCACCGTCAGCAACTTTTTAGAAAGACTCTGGCGCGAAGGTGCATTATTTGGAGCATCACCCGAACAGGCTTACTATGTCAAATGCGATGAGACTCTTAATACTCCAGATACGATGATTTTAGGGCGTTTATATGTAGAAGTTGGCGTTTGTCCAGTGCGTCCAGCCGAATTCGTTGTTTTCCGCGTTAGTCAGTGGACGGGACAGGATGAGGAATAAAAGTTAGGAGTTATAAGTTAGGAGTTAAGAATTTAGAATTTAGAATTCTCCTCTTGTCTCCCACTCTCCACATTTCTCAAAATTTGTAAGAAATAAAAAGGAATTAAATTATGGCTGAACAGGAAGAATTATTAGTCAGTTGTAGGTTTTATTTTGAAGCTGACAATTTGACGGATAAGCAAATTCTAGAAGTTTCTGGTTTGAGTTCGGAAACACCCGCAGCTGGTGGTGATAAGGTATTGGGTTCGAGTAAAAATGCTGTTAACTTACGTCAAGCAGCACCTACTCGGGCCAAATTTACACCTGTTGTTGTCAAAGTAGTTGCAACCACCAATACAGACCTTTACAAATGGTACGAATTCTGTAACAAAAACGAAGGTGGTAAATCTGATTGGAGTTCTAATCGCAAAGCTTCTTCAGTTACCGTTTACGACCAAGCCGGAGACATGAAAGCTCGCTGGGAATTGCTCAATTCTTATCCCACAAAGTATGAAGGGCCAAAGCTAGAAGCAGGTTCAAATGATGTGGCTAATGAGACTATTACTCTAGTTCACGAAGGTATTAAGCGAGTGCAGTAATTGATGGGGAGATAAGGAGATGGGGAGAAAAATTATTAATTCCTAACTCCTGTAAAGACGTAGCAATGCTACGTCTCTACATCCAAAATCCAAAATCTAAAATCCAAAATCCTTTATGCCAAATCTAATTAACAATTTTCCTGAAGTTTTAACAAATTCTCGCTTTTATATTGAATTAAAACTTGATGGAAGCTCCGAACCTGTTGATGGCTATTTTATGGAATGTAAGGGATTTAAAATAAGTCAAGAAGTTGTTGATATTTGCGAAGTGACACCTCGTCGGTGGGGTGCTGTTAAAACTGGTCAAGTAATCCGTACAAAAATTCCTGGTAATGTTAAGACTAATAATATTACTTTGTCCCGAGGAATGACTAAATCTAGAACTTTGTGGAAATGGTTTGAAGCGGTTCAAGAAGGAAATTGGGCAAAACAACTTCGTAATGGTTCTTTAAGTATCTACGATCAAGCTGGAACTCAACAAGCAATTTTTCAATTTAAAGGTGCTTTTCCTGTTAGTTATGTTGCTACAGATTTAAATTCTAATAGTAACGACTTGGAAATTGAAGAAATGGAAATTGCTGTAGAAAGTTTTACTCGTCAAAAATGAATGAGTAGGGATTAGAGAATAGTTCTATTAATCAAAACGGATTTCTATATGTTACAAACAGAATTTGAATTTACTTTACCAAAAGGATATTTAGATGCGGATGGTAATTTACACCGCATTGGAATCATGCGTTTAGCAAAAGCTGTGGATGAAATTGCACCTTTACGGGACCCCCG
>JBCBQE010000884.1:0-3152 GCA_039820385.1 Cyanobacteria bacterium J06635_10 | reverse complement strand
ATTATGTAAATTCTTTTAATATAAAAAATCACAATTTTTATCAAGAAGCCGATATCCTTAATTGTCACATTCTACACAGCGGTTACTTTAATTATTTAGCAATACCATCACTAACTAAAAATAAGCCAGCCGTTTTCACTCTCCATGATATGTGGAGTTTTACAGGGCATTGCGCCTATAGTTACGATTGCGATCGCTGGAAAATTGGCTGCGGTAAATGTCCTTATCCAAATACTTATCCTGCTGTTCCTAGAGACAATACTCGTCTAGAGTGGAAGCTAAAAAACTGGGTTTATGCCCGCTCTAACTTAAGTATTGTGGCTCCTAGTAATTGGCTAGTTGAGCAAGCTAAACAAAGTATGCTTAACAGCTTACCGATTTATCATATTCCTTACGGTCTTGATACACAAGCTTATCAACCCCTTGACTCCGAGCAATGTCGGTTTGTACTGGGTGTTCCACCTAATAAAAAAGTTTTGATGTTTGGCGCTGAAAGTCTAAAAGACTCGCGCAAGGGTGGAGATTTATTAGTTAAAGCACTCTCTAGTTTACCTGAATCCCTCAAAGCTGAAACAATACTGCTAACTTTAGGGCACGGCGGTGAATCTATTTCGGAAACTGTAGGAATGGCAAATTTAAATCTAGGCTATGTCAGTAGCGATCGCTTAAAATCTATTGCTTTTTCCGCTGCTGACTTGTTTGTTTTTCCTACCCGTGCTGATAATCTGCCTTTAATACTACAAGAAAGTTTGGCATGTGGCACCCCAATAGTTTCATTCAAGGTTGGAGGTGTACCTGATTTAGTGCGCCCTGGAATCACTGGCTATTTGGCTAGCCCGGAGGATGCCAATGATTTTTGTAACGGCATCGTACAACTCTTGGAAGACCAAAATTTGCGTCATAGCATGAGTAAAAATTGTCGAGCGATCGCTGTTGAAGAATACCCTCTTGAGGGACAAACTCAAAAATATATTGATTTGTACAAGAAAATACTAACTAAATAATTTTTTTAGGTAATATACGGATAGAACAGGGAACAAATTGAATAAGTGATATAGCGGTTTTCGATTGAGCCCAGATACTTTTTAAAAGTATTGTCTTAAGTACCTCTCCCTGCAACGTGGGAGAGGCTTTAAATCTAAAATAGTGTAGTTTTTCTGCAAATGAATATTATTTTTCTTTAATAAAGTCAAACATGATTAGTATTATTACACCAGTTTATAACGGTGAAAGATTTATCGAGTTTTGTATTAAAAATGTCATTACTCAAAATTGTCCAGATATAGAACATATTATCGTCGATGGTGGCTCGACAGATAAAACTGTAGAAGTAATTAAGCATTATGCACAGAATTATCCCCACATTCGCTGGATTTCTGAAAAAGATAAAGGACAGTCGGATGCAATGAACAAAGGAATTGGCATGGCGAAAGGTGAGATTTTATCTTTTTTAAATGTTGATGATTATTATGAGCCAAATGTACTGAATCGAGTATTAGAAATATTTAAAACGTTACCAGATCCAAGTTTTTTGGTTGGTAATTGCAAAATATGGAATGATCAAGAGGAAATGATTCAAATCAATAAACCTCAAAAAATGCATTTTCATGATTTATTGTTGGGATGGGATATCAACCCTTTTCCTGCGAATCCATCTGCATATTTTTATCATAGCTCAGTACATGAAAAAATCGGTTCATATGATATCGAAGATCGTGATGCAATGGATTTACATTTTATATTAAAAACAGTACAAGTGGCGACAGTAAAGTATATAGATGAAACTTGGGGAAATTTTCGAGTGATCGAGGGTACAAAAACCTACAATAGTAATCAGAGTGGTGAAACACTTAAGCGAATAAGAAGAATTTTAGATAGTTATCGTCAAAAATTACCTTTTGCTTTGCGGATTCAACTAGCTGCCAAACGTCAATTTTATAAAAAGAAAAGAGGGTTTGAGCGCAGAGTGAAATATCTGATATCTAGATGATGAAAATTATCTATCTAATTAATTATAGGCATTAAAAACTAAGCTTTTATTTTAGAAATCAGAGGATAAACCTTATGAATCCGAAAGTGTCTATTATTATTCCTACTTATAATACTAGTAGTTACATAACCAAAGCAATAGAGTCAGCATTAGAACAGACTGAAAAAAATATAGAGGTGATTGTAGTAGATGATGCTTCTAGTGATAATACCGTAGAAGTTGTCAGAAAAATTCTTGACAAGCGATTGAAAATCTTAGTTAATAAAAGCAATCAAGGACCTAGTTATTCCCGCAACCGAGCGCTACAAGTGGCTAAAGGTGAATGGGTTGCTTTACTAGATTCAGATGATTGGTACGAGCCACAACGATTAAAAACGTTGCTGCATACTGCTGATCTGGAAAATGCAAATATGATTGCAGATAATATGCATCTGGTTAAAGACGGTGCAGAATATCCTCATAGTACATTTTTTGCTAATGAAGGAATATCATTTAATAAGCCAACAAAAATAGATGCTGTCAATCTGATTGATTTAAGCCTCAGTATTACAAAACCTTTAATTAAACGTGATTTTTTAGTTCGGCATTCTCTTGAATTTAATGAAGCATTGAAATATGAAGAAGATTTTTTTCTTTTCCTATTTTGTCTTTTAAAAGGAGCAATCTTTGTCGTAGTACCGGAAGCTTATTATTTTTATCGTACTCGTACAGGTTCTCTAATGACTAAACAACGAGAATTTTACGAACAAGCTTACAAGACAAATCGCTATCTTTTACAGCAAGATATTACTAAACAAAATCCGGAATTATTACATTCTCTCTCTAGACGTTTTTTTAATATAAAACAACAAAGAGGATTCTTGATTGCTTCAATCAATGCTGCAAAAAAAGCTTTTTTATAAGGAATAAAATCTAATTTAAAATTAGAATCCATAATTTCGTTATAAAAATTGAATTTGGTGCTTTTATTCAAGTAATTTTCGTCAACAGAATTATTATTATCATTAAATACTCTTTCCTTTTCACGACTTTTATAACGATCAATAGGAAAAACATCTAAAATTCTATATTCTTTTATTGAATGATTATTAAATTCTTTTTTAGTATTAATAGATTTTTGAGGTTTTGGTCTCCGTTCACGTTCATTAAATTTATCATATCG
>JBCBQE010000883.1:0-3157 GCA_039820385.1 Cyanobacteria bacterium J06635_10 | reverse complement strand
CACGGTTTTAGCATTAAAACCGTGGTAAATTTCAACACACACAATTTATGAACCCAGTTAGACGTATAGGTTACTGGTTTGAATCTCGTTTCTCTGCTCCAGCATATAGCGGCTTGGTTTTGGCAGGAATCGCAATCTGTTTTTTCGCAGCAGCTATGAATACTATGGCTGGCTGGTTATACGTTATTAGCGCTGTCAGTTTCGCTTTGTTGGGTTATGCTGCTGTTTTACCACCAAAGTCTCTCACGGCTTTGGTACTTAAACGAAGGGCAATTCAACCAGTTACAGCTGGTGAAGATTTAACCCTTGAATTAGAAATTTTTAATCAAACAAAGAAGCCCGTTTCTTTATTGCAAGTAGAAGATAAATTACCTTTCATTTTAGACAAACCATCAATACAGCCAATCGAAACTATCTCACCGCAAACAACTTATAACTGGGTATATTATCAGCCTACAGAGCGTCGGGGTATTTATCGTTGGCAAAATGTAGAATTAGCTACCGCCGCACCTCTCGGACTTTTTTGGAGTCGCCGCTCTAGACAATTAAATGCGATCGCCATTGTTTATCCAAAAGTATTACCGCTCAAATCCTGCCCTTTAATTGACGATATGGGAAAAGAAGATAGCAGATCCGGACAACCCCGCGGCAATCCATTGTACAATGCAACTGAAGGGTTAACACGTTCTCTACGTCCCTATCGTATAGGAGATCCTCTAAGGTTAATTCACTGGCGTACTAGTGCCCGTTACGGAGAATTACGAGTACGGGAATTAGAAATGCTTACCAGCGGACAGGAAATTATTATTGCTTTAGATAATGGTGATTGGCAAGAAAATAACTTTGAACAAGCAGTAATTGCCGCAGTTTCAATGTATTTTTACGCACATAAGCAGCAAATGCAAGTGCAATTATGGACTACATCAACAGGTTTGATTAATAAAAAAAGAGATGTTCTTGAAACCTTAGCAGCAATCCACTATCAAGATGAAGCTATTAAACCGCAGCCTACCGACAAACCTTTAATTTGGCTAACTCAAAACCCCTCAACCTTTTCTTCACTTCCTTACGGTAGTCGTTGGATGCTATGGCAAAATATTTCATCATCGTCGGAGCAATTTGTTATCAATAGAGATTATCCAGGTACGATCGTAGACTCCGAAAAATCGCTGCAACCACAATTGCAAAAACCGTTTACTTGATATCACCATCCAATTAAATCACTCAAACTAATGTCTCGACGCGATATATCATGTTGAGACATTTTAATTTATACCTGGATACGCCGCTTTTTAATCAGATGCCATCAGATGTGAAATAATATCTTTTCCGCTTACATCGGAATTATAAAAAATATGATCGAAAAAAGCTCTGCGCTGCTTTGCGCTTCCCTCTGCGCTCCGAGGCTGCAAAAAAATATAATTCAGATGCCATCAGAAAGGATTTCAGTTATACAAGTTTGAGATACTTAATCGGCAAAGCCCAAAACTTAAGTTAAAGAATCTCATTCATCAGCGGAGGGTTAAAAATTACCCACTAGGGTGATGTCATATTTGAAGTCTCTATTCCACACTAGAACTATGAGGATGTTTGAAAAGTCTAAATAGTTACTTGGATATCTCTCTTTGCTGAAAAGTACTTTTAGCTCAGAAGATATCTGGAAAACCTTTCCACCCTCTTGTAGCTAAGTAATATATGTTTAGAGGTTTCATAGAATACTTTTTAAACATCCTCTAAACAAAAAATGCAGGAGAGTCATCTAAACATAGAAGATGGCTAATAATTTCCAGGAAAAAGAGTGAATACTTTGCTAATTTTTAAGCAAAATTTACTTCTTATCCCCTAAGACACTGTTGTTTATTTATAAGATATCAAAATGGTTTCCACTACAAACGTTTCTACTTACGAATTGCTAGTTCAGCCTATTCTTAATAGCCCCGACTCACCAAATCGGACTGTTATTCAAGGCTATTTTCTGACTATCTCCAACCCTAGCTTTAGTAACTTGAGAATTAGACTGACATTCAAAGCTCGCACTCCTGATTTTAACTCTAGTCCGATCGTTGCATTCTGGGATGTCGATGGTACAAACAATCTACTAACACCAGTATCTTTCTTCCCCTGTTTACGTACTTATACTTTTGATCTTCCAGCACTAGATACAGGACTATTTATACTAGTCCCAGATGTGACACAGAGCAGTGTAATTAGCGATCGCAATACTGAAATTAGAGGATACGTCAGACTAAGTATTGATTCAGCTTCTGGATTTGGTGGAAATAGCAATATGAGAACTTTATTGCTCTCAGCTCAACAACGAGGCACTTTCTTACCCCAAGGCAGCATTAATCCACCAGCCGCTGGTGATTTCGATCAGCTTGCATACAGCTTGCCATTGGCTACAGGAGGTTCAGAAGTAACTCTGGAAACTAATATTACTTCAGCAACTACTCCCCTTTCCTTGCCTCCTCGCCAACGTATCTTAAGAGCTATCGAAGCTAATCCAAATTTCCTGAGTGAAATTAGTAGCGATCCACTAGCTCAACGATTATCAGAGCTTAGTGTCGAAGAACAACAACGCATGTTGTTCGTCTTGTTAGAGCGCTTTGTGGAGACTCCCCAAGTTAGCGTTAGAGACAATCAAATAGAGGTAGAGGCAAATAATGATGTCACTGAGGTACAAGAGGCTGATACTTCAAACTCATAAATCAACTAGTAAAACCGGAAAATACTAGCACTCTCACAAATCAATATTGTCGGGTGAGGGAAGAGGGGGAAGAAAGTGATTTTCTTCTTCTCATTATTAACCCGGCATATTTCCCTTAAACTACTGGCTTGTGTCTAGCTTGTAGTAACTCTACTACAAGCTAAGCAATTAACTATTCGTAAATTTCATTTTGTTGAGAAAATTACTACTTAAAGTATTAAAAATATAAATATGATTAGTGACAATTTAGACAATATTAAACCAAGTAAATTTCCAGATACTGAAGGAAAGTTATTTTTTAGACGTTTTTCTAATAGCTGGGTTGCAATTAATCCTAATCCCAAAGGAATTATTCAATTTATAGGAAGCTTTGTATTTGGCTCTTTTCCCAGAGACTCATATAAATATTTGTTCCAAAATCTTTTTGAGCAAGGTTATACAATTTTTGTC
>JBCBQE010000882.1:0-3167 GCA_039820385.1 Cyanobacteria bacterium J06635_10 | reverse complement strand
TTCAACAAGCAGCTTACTTCTTGATTCCGGAAACTCAAAAGCAATCTACCCACTGGAAAATTGGTCAATTATTGCTGCAAAAACTATCCGATGAAGAACAATCTTTACGAATTTTTGACTTAGTAAATCAGTTAAATCTGGGAAAAGCTACGATAATCACCCATGAAGAAAAACAACAACTGGCTCGTTTAAACTTGCAAGCTGGACAAAAAGCGAAAGCAAGTACAGCTCATCAAGCAGCTTGGGAATATTTTACTATCGGTATTGACCTATTAACAGAAAATGCTTGGGACAAGCAGTATGAACTAATGTATAACTTGTACCGCTATGGTTCCGAAGCAGCATATTTATGCGGTAAATTTGACGAAGCAGAAGCTCTTTATACTCAAGCACTCTCTCATGCTCAAACATCCCTAGACAAAGCAGTCATTTATCGGGTGCAAATGACTCAATATAAGCAGATGGGGAAGAATACTCAAGCAATAGAAATTCAACGTCAAAGTTTACAATTGCTTGGTTGGGAAATGCCAACAGAAGAGGAATTTATTCAAGCTAACTTGAGTCAAGAAGTTGCTAAAGTTAACAATTTTTTACAACAGCAGAAGATTGAATCAATTCTTGATTTAGACATTTTGGATTCTGTCACCATTGCAGAAATGCTGCGAATCTTACAAATGCTATTCTATACTGCATGGCTTAGTGGAAAACCAACCCTAGCATTTTTGGCGATCGCCAAGATGACAAGTTTATCTTTGCAATATGGTAACAGCTATATGTCCCCCTTTGGCTATGCTGGCTATGGGATGATATCAATTGCGATGTTCAAAGACTATCAAGCAGCTCATCGCTTCGGAGAAGTAGCAGTCAAGCTTTGCGAACAATTTGACAATACTGATATCCGTGGTACTACCAATTTTCTTTTTGCTGCGGATGTACATAGCTGGAGTCGTCCAATTAGAGAAGCTGATACATATTACGAAAATGCCTATAAGTATGGCATGGAAGCAGGAAATTGGCTGACAGCAAGTTTTATGATGATGGTGAGTGGCTCCGATAGGCTCACCTACGGTAAAAATTTAGATGAACTGTATGAGATAGCGAAAACCCATGCAGATTTTCTATATCGTATCAAAAGTTTTGATAATCTAGATAATTTTAATGCCAGTATAATTCAACCGATTCGCAACCTCCTGGGTTTGACAAAAACACCATTAACCTTTGATGATGATACTTTCAGTGAAGCAGAGTATCTGCAAAAATACGGTAATAGCCCTTTTCACCTGGCTTGGTTTTATGCTGTAAAAATTCGTCATGCTTATCTATTTGACAACCAAGCTGCATATGCCGAATTAATTCCTCAATTGAGCATAGTTGAAAATACCGTTGTAACTCATGCAAAAACACCTTCATGCGTGTTTTATATAGCATTAATGCATCTGGCTTTAGTTGAAAATACTGCCGAAGAGCTAGAGCGTCAACTTCATTGGAATGCTTTACTTTCCTTAGAAGAAAAGTTAACAAATTGGTCGGTTGCTTGTCCTGAAAATATTTTACACAAATGTCTGTTAATTCAAGCAGAAAAAGCACGGTTGCATAGTAAAAAAGCTGAAGCAGCAGATTTATACGAACAAGCTATAGCCACAGCCCAAGTTAATCAGTATGGTTATGAAGAAGGATTAGCAAACGAACTTGCAGCAAAATTCTACCTTGATTGGTATAAAGAAAAATTTGCCGCAGTGCATATACAGGAAGCTTACTATTGCTACTCTCGCTGGGGAGCCAAAGCTAAAATCAACGACTTAGAAAAGCGCTACCCCAAACTACTCGCTCCTATATTACGCAATCAGCCTTGCGTCTTCCAAGTAAGTGAAACCCACAATTCCTGTATCAATAAATCGGAATTTCTCAATCAAACTATCCAAAAAACTCGTTCAACTAGCACTAGTATGGACGAAGCTTTGGATTTTGTCAGTATTCTCAAAGCATCACAAGCCTTATCCAGTGAAATTCAATTTTCACAATTAATATCTAAGTTAATGCAAGTTGTAATAGAAAATGCAGGAGCGGAAAAAGCTGCTTTAATTTTACTTGAAAACGATACATTAACAATCAAAGCAATAACTATCGTCAATGGAGGTATGAAACTGCTCAATCAACCAATTGAAGATAGTCAAGAAGTCCCCATAACTGTAATTAACTATGTCAAACGTAGTTTAAAAAAAGTTGTATTGGATAATGCTACAGAACACCCAGATTTTATTGCTGAAGAATATTTAATGCAGCAAAAACCCAAAAGTTTGTTGTGTTTGCCGATTTTAAATTAAGGTAAATTAATCGGATTATTATATTTAGAAAATAACTTGACGATTGGTGCATTTACAGAGAATCGGGTAGAAATTCTCAATTTACTCACAATCCAAGCGGCAATTTCTTTGGAAAATGCTCAACTATATAGCAAAATATCAGATTATTCCCATACTTTAGAGCTAAAAGTTGAAGAACGTACTCAAGAATTAACAGAAAAAGCGACTCAATTAACACAAAAAACGACTCAATTAGAATCAACATTGCAAAAACTGCAACGCACTCAAGCTCAACTAATTCAAGCTGAGAAAATGTCTGCTTTAGGACAATTAGTCGCGGGAATAGCCCACGAAATTAACAATCCCATCAGCTTTATTTACGGTAATCTTTATCCAACGAAGGAATATGTAGAATCTTTAATTGAATTAATTAATTTATATCAAAATCATATTTCTCAATCTCCACCTGAAATTGAATCAAAAATTGCCGAGATAGAACTTGATTTTCTGATTGATGATTTACCAAAACTTCTCAATTCGATGAAAATAGGTGCAGAACGCATCAGTGACATTGTTCTATCACTCCGGAATTTCTCTCGCTTGGATGAAGCAGAAATGAAACCTGTAGACATTCACTCTGGAATTGATAGCACTCTTTTAATTTTGCAGCACCAACTTGCATCTAATAATAAGTATCCAAAAGTTGAAGTTATTAAAGAATACAATCAGCTGACAAAAATAACGTGCTATGCTTCCGAGTTAAATCAAGTATTTATGAATATTATCGGTAATGCGATTGACGCTTTACGAGAAAAGCAGGAAAACAAACCAAGGATTACAATTCGTACCTCAAAGTTAGATTCC
>JBCBQE010000881.1:0-3168 GCA_039820385.1 Cyanobacteria bacterium J06635_10 | reverse complement strand
CTTTAAGAAGAGTTGAAGGAACCCAGGAAAAAGCGAGGATTTTGACAATTTTAGGTTATTCTCAAAGAGCATTAGTACGACTGAGATGATTTAAGTTCGCAATTTCACAAGGTTTATCTTCAGCATTACGAGCTATTTCTAAAGCTTCTTGATGAAATTTGACCGAACTTTCATATCGTCCTAATGCTCTTTGAGAATAACCTAAAATTGTCAAAATCCTCGCTTTTTCCTGGGTTCCTTCAACTCTTCTTAAAGGTTCATCTAAATAGGAAAGTGCATCTTTTAAATAATCACCTGAAAAAGAAGCGACGATTCCACCATATAATGGAAAATACGGTCTTTGTGAAAAGTTACGCAATATTTGTAACACTACTTGTAAAGCAGCGCTACCATATTCAGTATCCGCACCAAAACCGTTTCCTAGCTGACTCCAGATCACAGCAAAAGTTAAAAAAGTAGAAATTGATAAATTAGAACCAGCTTTCACATTATAAGCTTGTTGGTCAAACCAATTAACTAATCCTCGCTGTAAATATTGCAAAATCAAGGTTAATTCAACCCAATCGCTAATATTAAAATTGCGTTGACTGCGAGCAAATTCTACGGGAGATTCAAGTTTTGCTAAAGTACGAAATAACCCTTTACTAAACTCCCCATCAATTTGTTTTCCCCAAGTTGTCCAAGGTCCACTTTCTCCCGGTATTCCACCAAATCCTAGAGAACGATTTTGTTCGTACATCCAGCTTATCAGATGTTGTTGTAATTTCCCCCAGGAAGAGATGCCGCGAGCAATACCTTGAGAAAATTCTTCTAAAGGCTTTAATTTAAAAGTCTCCACATTATTCTGTAACGATATGCCGAGTTGTTGGAGTTGTTTTTGATTTAAAGCTTGCTTGCTATTGGGGTCAGTAACCCGTAAAAATATAGCAAGACGTTCATTATCTGCTGCTGTGGTAATTTCTCTTGCAGCAGATAAAATTGATTCCGTCGCAATATTATGTTCTTCTACTCGTTTCCATTGAGTTTGAATTGTCTTTAATGCTCTTAAACTACGGGTAGCCTTGGCTTTTTTTAATTCATCTGTTTCAGCATCTACTTGTTGCTGGGTAGAATCTAAATTTTCGCTCAAAACTAATTCAAATACTTCTCCCGTTCCTACGGTAACTCCTTTGAGCAGCATTTGATACACTTGCCCTTGAGAGCTAATTTTACCTTTAAGAGTAGCTTGGACAATTTCATCGATTAAGGCTAGATATTTATCCCGTAATGGCAATTCAGACACTTTAGTAGTAACTATTATGAGCTTGTTTATTAATTCTAATTTTAGTTGCTAATTAACTCCATGGTAAAAGTAAAGTATCTTGAAGGTACTGATAGATACTTGAGTATTTACTAAGAAATACAAAGCAAAACAATAAAATACCTACACTATAAGTTTTTACCCACGGGAGATGCTTGTATTAAAATAAGTATCTCTCCACTATTTAATACCAGAATTTTTTATGGGCTACGACTACTTAGAGCGTGTTTTCAAATTCCAACCGCTCTGTGGCTAAAGCCTTACCCTTCTAGGGTGAGGATAACTTAGCGATCGCGTATTTGAATCTCAACTACAGATAAGAGGGCAATCCGTTTTTGGTATTTTCTAAAAATGGTATCAAAAACTACTATTTTTGTTATAGCGAGCAAAACTTTTCTCTCAGCGATGGTTAATATTGACTCTATCAGCCTTTATTCTTCAGAACCAAAGACTAGCGTCCAATAAATCCCGTGTTTACCTCCACGAGCATAGGCAATACCGATGTCACTATATTTATCATTGAGAATGTTTTTACTTAAACCCTTGCTCTTCATCGAAGCAAGCATTGCATCTATAGTAGAAAAGCGTCCTGCTGTTATATTTTCTGCACCTCGGCTAAAATTATAACCATATCGTTTCATGCGATTAAAAAATGATGAACCATCAGAGCCTTTGTGGTCGATAAAATTATTTTTTGCCATATCATCGGAATGTGCTTGAGCCGCATCATTGAGTTGCGGGTGCTGCCTGAGTGGCGATAATCCTGCTTTTCGTCTTTCGTAATTGACGATAGTGAGAGCTTGCTGAATTGGAGGTGAGGCTGTATTATACTCTAGGAGTGACGAATCTTGAGTAGCAGTAGGTGAAGGCGTTGCTGTAGGATCTGGAGAAGGGGTTGTATCTGGCTCTGAGCCAACAAAAAATGGAATTAATGCGATACAGGCTCCAAATCCTAATAAGCCTTTTAAAACTACTCCAGAACGTAAGTTTTTACCCAGTTGCGTTACACCCGTTCTAGATTTTGGCTCGCTTCTATTATTTTCAAACTTAGTTGTATTCTCTATTGTACAATTACAATTAAGTTTGATGGCAATTTCTTTCAAAAAAGATTTATCCGATCCCTCTACAAAAATCGGTTCTAATACCTTACAACAAAGCTTACAAATAGCTGGTATATTTCTGACATCATTTAAATAGTGAATTAGTCTGAGTGCAAAAGTACCGTCTGAAGAGTTATTTGAAAACCCCAGTCTGTTGTATTCGATACCAATTCTAATACACAATGCTTTTCGGTCTATTAGTTCTGAGCTAATTAATAACAAATTTACTAATTCATCTATTTCATCTTGGTTTAATTCTGGTGACATCTTTATTATTCTTATATTAATTACAATTGAGTTTAGATTTTATCTTTTCTAAATCCGCGGAATACTTACCATTTATAAAAACAGTTTCTAACTCTTTACAGATTTTACAAAGAGCTTTTTTATTATCTATATTATGTAAATAATTAATTAGTTCTAATGCGAAATCAGCATCAGTAGATTGCCTTAAAAATCCAAGTTGGTTTGCTTGAATTCCAATTTTAATACACAGTGCTTTTCTTGCCGAATATTCAGCACGTCCGCTACGCATTAAAAGTTCTACAAGAATTTCTCTATCAGAATCGTTTAATTCCTCAGATGCCTCAGATACAGTTTCTTTTAAAGCGGAAACATTTTCTTCTGAGAGCATTTTATTTTTAACATTTGGGTTTTTATAAAAAACTGGGGTTAGTTGCTCAAGAATACCTGCAAGACGAATCGCCGCACAACCCAATTGATAAGCAAATTCAAAAGAACGTCCCGAGCCTAAAGCGTCATAAAAAC
>JBCBQE010000880.1:0-3171 GCA_039820385.1 Cyanobacteria bacterium J06635_10 | reverse complement strand
CATTACCTCAAATAGGTATCGAGACACCTATAGTATTTTGCCACAGTAAGTTTACCAAACAAGACGATTTAGAATTACGTCGTCCAGCTAATAATCTCACTCAATTAGAATTTTGGCATCAAGAAGATTTTTGCAACTTACTGTTATCTATGTTGTCAATGATTGGCGATAAAAGTGAAGCGAGTTTACAAGAGTTTTTATTAGCTAAGCTTTCCCAATTTGAACAAGATTTTCTTGTATACAAGAGTGAATTGGATAAACCAAAACAAGAAGCTTTCATCTCCCTTTCTGAGGAAGCTGTTGCTAACTAAGGGAAATTGAATCGCAAATTTTATTTATTGAGTTTGTAGTGGGAGCATCTTGCTCCCTATTCCCTATTCACTATTCCCTATTCACTATTTAAAAAAATGAATTATCATCAATTAGTACCCCAGGCATTTGATTTGTCTGCTTACCGATTTGGTATTCCTCAAAAATCGGGAATCATGACAGTTGTGCCTATTTTTGGAAGTACCTTAGAAAATACACGTAAGTTCACTCCACCATTATCTGGATTAAAATTAACCCAAATACGCGGTTATGGGAATATGGAAATCGCCAATCATTCCCAAGGTATCGCGATTATTCCCTTACATATGGGTTACATTCAAGACAAAGCCCAAAATCATGCTTTGTGTCGCAGCGCCTTCATTGCCGAAGGACAAAAGCTGATGTTTGAGGATGCTTGTTGCGTACAATCTGGTCAAGGTGGATACCTCGAAGAGCGAGAACAGTGGTTTTTTATCCTACCGTTATTCCTGCGAGAAGAAGCATTAAATTTACAAGGTCAAAAAAACTACAGCAAACTTTGGGATGCTATTAGCAACCTTAACCAACGTTTCGGTTTACCAAATCGCGGTCATTTAGAACAAATTCTCAGCCGCGAAAGAGCATTTTTAAATCAATATCAAAGTCGTTTTGAATTGCTTGGGGGACAAACGGGAGCGTTATTTATCCTGGGTGATAAGTTAGCTGGTATCGAAATTGCTCCTAGTGCAGCTTACTTTCAGGAACTATGGATGTCTTTGGTATGCTTCTGTTATGGTGTTGCAGCAATGCATTTTGAAAAGCAGGAATTACCGCAGCAGATAGTTCCTTTTTCTGCCACAAATTTATTAGAATTGCGTCAGCAATTGGTTGAAAGTCGTCAGCAATTGTACGCAGAAATTCAAAGTACTTTGATAAATACACCACCAGAAAATTTTGAAGTTACCAAAGAAGAAAAGTTTTTGAATTTACAGTTAAAAACTATTCATGGTCACAATTTCGCCGGTGAGTTTGTTGAAGAAGAAGGAAAGTTAGTTTATGCTTCGGTATTTGCTAAATCGGATTATATTTTGAGTACTTAGTTCTAAGTATTTAAGGGTCTATAATTTCTCGATATAAATCCAAATTTGGGAGACGTAGCAGTGCTACGTCTCTACATGATTGATAGTCGTAATACAATTTATTGTTCGTTTTTTTAATCTGATATAACGCTCCGTTTACCTAATATTTAATTACAATTAAATTTGCCGCTTCTTTTATAACTAATGCCAAAATCATAAACTTTAAATTCAGAATATTCTCAAAACCCCTTGACAAAATAAAAAATTATATACTACAATGTAATACAAGAGGAACTAAGTTAGGCAGAACATTCTAACCACCCTGATACCATGTTTGGGATACTGCGTATAGCGGTCTAAAAATGTCACTGCGCTAACTACCTGTCCTCTTAAATTTAATTTTATTAATTCAGTAGGAACTGAGTTAGGTAAAGCATTCAAACGCCCTGATGCCAGATTTGGGAAAAATTGCATAAAGCAGTCTAAGAATGTGATTACGCTAACCGCCTGTCCTACTTCCAATTTAATCAAGTAATTCAGTAGGAACTTAGTTGGACATAGTATTTTATGCTCCCAGATTCCAAATCTGGTCACTGTCTGAAAGCAGTTAATAAGAAATACTCGCGTGCTAGCTACCCGTCCTACTTATTATTTCATCAAATTAGAATCATAAATCTTAAAATAAAATCACTTGCGTGCCCTAACAGCCAAGAGCATACATACTTAGTACGAGAGGAATTGTACCGTTATGAAACTGTAACGGGCGAGAAGCAAAAAAGGCGCTAAGAACCTGGGAGGTTGGCTTAAAAGTAGCTATCCTTTAAAGAGTGTGTAGTAACTTACCAGCGGAGTTTCTTTGGAGTGATGAACGCATTACGCTCTGACGACTTGCACGCAAGTAATTTATTCTACTAAAATTTTTTATAGTCATAGCAAATTATTGCGAACTAAAATATTTTAAATATTATTAACTAAACTTTAAAAAATATTCTAAACAAATTATAATTACCTATCGTTTTATTAATATCAATAAAAAAATGAATGCGAGAAATAAATTTACTTTAATGAATGCCCTCTGAAAGATTTTCAATCCAAAATCTAAAATGGTATAAGCTTACTCAATATTGATAACGGCTCTAAAGCTGAAAATATGGAATTTGACTATTTCGGGCAGCAAGAAAACTCTCGTGGGAATAATAACCGTCAAAGCTTGCTTACTAGCGGCTGGCGACCTTTTTATCGAGAGTTAGACTGGCAATTTTTATGGCAACTATTATCTAATGACTCTCAGGAATTAACTCAAAAAACTTTAAATTTAACTAGTAGCCTAGCCGAGACTTTAGGAAGAAAGCATTATACTTGGTGGGCTAATTTATTAAATCTTGCTTCTGAAGATACTCGCTATGAATTAGATAAATATTGGAATTATATAACTCCCGATCCACTTACACCAGATCATCGTTATAAAGACGTTCTGAGTACGGAAACTCCAATAGTTCAATTTGTCAGCCGCAGCAGTATTCCAATTGATTATCTATTAAATATACTCCAAGAAACTACAGTATTTAGAGTTATCAAATTATTAGAATCTCCAGACTTAATTACCCAATATTATCAGGAAAGAGATTTTTATTTACCCATCGAAAAATTTCACAGTTGGGAACGTTTGGAAGTTATCAATACAGTTTATGCTTATTGGTCTAAATACGACGTTTGGCTACAAATTGATCCTTATGAAAGAGGAAGAAGACAATATAGCTTGATGGCAAAAAGTTTAACGCCATTAATTAATAAAGCGACTTAT
>JBCBQE010000879.1:0-3172 GCA_039820385.1 Cyanobacteria bacterium J06635_10 | reverse complement strand
ATATACGCCCATCCTTTTAGGAGCAAGTAGTAATTTTTAATGGATAACTGGTTATGAGTTTTGGATTAATCATTAATAATCCATAACTAACTTACAGACGTAGCATTGCTACGTCTGGGACAATTTCTAACTTCCGTTTTCCTACTCCTTATTTTGCGACTAAGACAGCAAAGATAACTGTTCATTTGGTGGCTTAAAACCTAAATGCTTATAAGCCGCAGGTGTTGCTACCCTACCACGAGGAGTCCGCTGTAAGTAACCAATTTGCATTAAATAGGGTTCATAGACTTCTTCAATAGTTTGAGTATCTTCTCCCGTCGCTGCGGCTATTGTGTCTAATCCTACAGGACCACCATTAAATTGTTCAACTATGACGCTTAACATGGTGCGATCGGTCCAATCTAAGCCACAGGGATCTACCTGGAAGAGTTGTAGGGCTTCTGCTGCTACGCTTTCATCGATCTCGCCAGATAATTTAACTTCTGCATAATCGCGAACGCGCTTGAGTAATCTATTGGCGATACGCGGCGTTCCTCTTGCCCTACGTGCTATTTCTGTTGCTCCATCTTTGGTAACATCAGTTTTAAGTAATTCTGCGGTTCGCAAGACAATTTGACTGAGTTCTTCTACCTCATAAAATCTCAGTTTTTGAATTAAACCAAAGCGATCGCGCAAAGGAGAACTCAAGGCTCCAACGCGGGTTGTGGCTCCGACTAAAGTAAATTTTGATAAGGGGATGCTACGAGTACGAGCACTTGAACCTTTACCTACGGTAATATCTAAACGATAATCTTCCATCGCCGGATATAATATTTCCTCGGTCATCCTAGAAAGGCGATGAATTTCGTCAATGAAAATAACATCTCCAGGTTTGAGATTAACTAACAGTCCCATAATGTCTCTGGGACGTTCTAGGGCGGGGGCACTAGTAATTTTATAATTTACCCCCATCTCAGATGCTAAAATCATTGCCATTGTCGTTTTACCCAGCCCTGGAGGACCGTAAAGCAGTAGGTGGTCTAGTACTTCACCTCTGGATTTTGCTGCTTTTATTGCAATATCGAGTACATCTTTTAAATCTTTTTGCCCAATATAATCGGCAAATTGGTGTGGACGAATACCAACTTCAATATTATCTTGTTCATCTGTAGCTGCTTGAGGTTGCAAAAGTTTTTCATCAACTGCTTTATCAGCAGCAATATGACGGTGAGGTGGTTGCTTGTCTGGTTCTTGAGGCTGGGGCTGTTTTTTAGAGGAGATGATCGCCATAGTCCGCTCATAGATAGTGTTTTACTTGTCCTAAAACTTGAGGCAATGAGTCATAATTCATCGCTGTCAGAAATGCGAGAAAACACGGATGCCAAAAATTTTTTTGTCGAGTAAGCAAGTCAGTTTTAAAATTTATATTCCGGGTAAATTCGATGGGAGTGCTTTCATAAATCATGCTAGCTAAGAGAATCTTACCGTGCTTAGATGTCAAGGCGGGACGTGTTGTAAAAGGAGTTAACTTTGTAGAACTTAAAGATGCCGGCGATCCAGTGGAATTAGCAAAGGTTTACGACAAAGCTGGTGCAGATGAGATAGTGTTTCTGGATATTACAGCTACTCATGAAGACCGGGGTACCATTGTCGATGTAGTTCACCGTACCGCCGAACAAGTATTTATTCCCCTAACTGTAGGTGGGGGAATCAAAACCTTAGAAAATGTTAAAGAACTGTTACGAGCTGGAGCAGATAAGGTTAGTATTAATTCAACGGCAGTACGAGACCCAGATTTTATTAATAAGGCAAGCGAGCGCTTCGGCAATCAATGTATTGTCGTAGCTATTGATGCTAAAAGAAGGTCTGATACCAACAACCCCGGTTGGGATGTTTATGTTCGTGGTGGACGTGAAAATACTGGTTTAGATGCCCTTCACTGGGCGCAAGAAGTTGAAAAACGAGGTGCAGGAGAACTATTAGTAACAAGTATGGATGCTGATGGTACTCAAGCTGGTTATGACATTGAATTAACAAGGTCAATTGCAAATTCTGTAGGTATTCCGGTAATTGCTTCCGGCGGTGCTGGAAATTGTCAACATATATATTCCGCAGTTACCGACGGTCAAGCAGAAGCTGCCTTGTTAGCATCGCTTTTGCACTACGGAAAGCTTAGTGTAGAGCAAATCAAAAATTACTTAAATGAGCGAAAAATTCCCGTCCGAAATTAGTTTTCAACAGAAAAACTTAAGCTTCTTCAATGTCTAAATTAGTTCAACACAGTTCTTAGAAACGATGTTAATATAAGTTAACAATAATTAATATAACTTAAGAAATTATGTTGATTCCTATTTTAGTGTTTGATGTAGCGTTAGTAGCTTGGTCTTTACACCTAATGGAAAAAGCTTTTGAGGATAAAGAATTTTCGTTGATGTTAGCTGGGATGTTGGTTGCTCTAGCAGCTGCGGCAATGATGGTAGTTTACTTCCTGATGGGGCACTGTATGAGCTACTTACTACATGCTTCATCATAATTTCTTTGTGACTAAATCCTTTATTTAATTGTTACATTTATTAGTATTTACCTATTGACAAAGAGTCAATTATTAAGCCATCATTACAGATGGACTTCTCGGGGTTATAGCTCAGTTGGTAGAGCGCCTCAATGGCATTGAGGAAGTCAGCGGTTCGAATCCGCTTAGCTCCACTTTTTACAGTTAACAGTGAACAGTTAACAGTGAACAGTTTTTATAGTACCTCACCCCGTCCAGTAGGACACCCCTCTCCGATGCTTTGGAGAGGGGAAGGGGGTGAGGTTTTTGCTTTCTTGTTACAAGGCTCTACCTCCGATTTATACTGGAGGGAGAGCCGACTCTTAGGGGTTCCCAGTCAGAGACTAGAAACCAGTAAACCAGTAAAAATCCAAAATCCAAAATCTAAAATCCAAAATCAAAATGTCCGTACAATTGCTCAGACGGAAATTTACAGTTGAACAATTCCATAAAATGGCGGAATCTGGCATTCTGAATGAAGATGACAGGGTGGAATTGATTCGGGGTGAAATAATTGAAATGGCTGCTATAGGATTAAAGCATGCTGCTTGCGTAAATCGTTTGTCTAATTTTTTAGCTTGGAAATTAGGCAATAGAGTAATTACAAGCGTTCAAAACCCAGTAGAATTAGATGATACTTCT
>JBCBQE010000878.1:0-3175 GCA_039820385.1 Cyanobacteria bacterium J06635_10 | reverse complement strand
AGCAGCTTATTTGTTGCGTAGAGATGTTGAAATAGCTGAAAAAGAGGAATAGCTCATGGCTAGCTTTTATTCAGAATTGCTATTTGGTTCATCTGGATATCTGAGCTTTCCCTCTTTTTCAGCTATTTCAACATCTCTACGCAACAAATAAGCTGCTAGGTCTGCAAGACTAGTACCTTCAATGTCAGCCCAAGTTTGTAATTTTTCGTGGGTTAAGTCGGGAATAGAAACGCTTATTCTCTTAGTCACGGTAGGTCTTTTCTAATTATCATGTCTCATCGTATCTTTTATTGAATTTAATTTTTGTTTCAAGATAGATGCTGTATAGCTGTTAAATAGATGCTTGTGGTATGATACTTATGTATGACACAAAAGTATCTTTCCGAAACGCAATGCTTCTTTTAGTCATTAAATCTGGGGAAAAGAAGTTGCAGGATATGGAAAATAGCAATTAATCGGAATCAAGGCTAGCTTCCAGTTCTTCTATAGAAATATTTTTGTATCGCGCATACTCTGCGAGTTGCTGATTGATACTTTCCTGCATTAGTCTCTAGCCTTGCAGCAATGATTTGAGCCGCAAATGCAGCGGGAGGACGACCTCGGAGCTTTGCCCAAAGCTTTAGCTTCCGAAAATCATAAGGGGATAAGGTAATCGAAAAACGAATGTTGTCTTCTGTCATGTCTAATAACTCTTTTAGTTGTGTCTTAATTAATTTGCATATGCTATTGCCAAGCTAACTTTCCACCGGATTTGCTCGGAGACGAATTGAGAGTAATATCCATGAAAAAAACTACTCAATTCAATCCCGAACCGTACAATTGACCATTTTATGAAGATTGTTCTTCTTCTGATTCAACCCAAGCAACGATTAATTCTTTGGCTTTTTGGCTCATGGAGGTTTTGCTACGAGCGCAAGCTATTTTAAATTGTGTGCGTTCGTCATCTGACAAAAAAACCACAAGCTTTACGGTTTTATCTTCCGTGTTTTTCAAATTAGACACATTTCACCCATTACGATACTTACCTTAATTATGTCATTGAGACAAATATCAACATATAAGCAATATAGGCAAGTTAAGTATTTTGTACTAATATACCTATATAGGTTATTATTCCAATAAAATAAATTTCAGTTTCGATTCCAAAAGTCCAATGCTCCCGTAAACTCCCTTCCTTGTAAACAGGAATCTCTAAAGATGAAAAACTGCGAAATCCTGAAAAAATTACCGAAAGAAGGCTTGGAACCCAGGCAGTTCTTACGTCACTGCTTCGGTATAGCCAAACTAACTCCCTCCGAGTTGCTCGAAGAAGAAACAGACAGCCAATATCGCAAAAAATGCATTACGGTATTTTGTGCAATCTTTGATATACAGCGAGCCACAGTTAGCAAATGGGGAAGCGACCTTAATTTTGAAGGGATGCCTAAATATTGTAGGATTGCTCTTGCTTATATTTATGATGCTCAAATTGTCCCTCGTCAGCTAGGAAGCATCTTAAGAGGGGATTTTGTTCCACCATCGGTTGACGCTCAAACGTTTTTGGAGAAGGTTCTTTTAGATGGGTTAACAGAGCAGGAAATATTGCAAACTGTTTCTCATGCTAATTTCCGTGGCACTTGCGTTAAAACCCTTACCGATGTTTTGCAAATAGGAACAAAATCAGTCCAGGATTGGGGGCAAGATATGTCGTTTCAAAAAATGCCCCGAATTCACAAGCATACTTTGGGTTATGCATTGACAGCTATCTTCCAAAGAACATCAATTGATGATAATCTCAAGAGAAGCAAGCCCGCAGTAGTGTCTAAAGCGCTCTCAACGGCGGCTTAATTTATTCGGCGTTAGTCGGATTAAAAAAATTTGGTCTTTAACGCAGACCAAAAATACTTAAAAACAAAGTTAATTTAAACAAAGTTAATTTAACATGAATTCACCAACTGTTGCAACCGAAAGGTTTACCGAGCAAAGCTATTTAGACTCCAATCCTACGTTACACATGGAGCAAAGTACATTGGAGTATCTGTACGCAGCATTCTCGCTCTACGAATACAAGCAGACTCGTACAAGAAAGCAGTATCGCGCACTGTTAGAAGAGTATGGATGGGATAAAGGGGCAACGGAAGAAAGGCGATCGCTAAAAATTGCAGAGAATTTTCAAGCGTTTGTTGGTTGTCCGGAACACTTGGCTGTATTACCTGTGCCGGTATTACTGCGGTTATGCTCGAAGAATTACCAAGTCTTGATTGAAAAATTGCAAGATATTCCCATCGGTGGATTGACTTGCAAACTTGTATTGGAACTGATTGAAGAAAGAAGAAAATTTCTCAAGTCTCAGAAAACAGAGAAAAAAGTTGGTAATTGGCGAGCAACACCTGATGGTAGTAGATACTATACTTTCGGTAAGATTATGGAGGATGATCATCAGACAGGAGTGCTTACAGATAAGCTTATAGAGCAGTTGGGATTATCACCACAGCGAATTGTCAGAATGGCGATAGCGGATTTTTTTCAAAAACTTACAGATATAGAAGAACCACACGAAGAAGATGAAAATACAGCTTCTGATACAAGTGATGTGAACGATTCGAGTACTCAAGAAACCACATCAACCAGTTCGAGTCAAACCGTGGAAGAGAGATGGGAAGAATTAGCGCAGCAATTAATCGATGATGTTAATAATATCGGTAGAATTAGCCCGGATTGTGGTCAATTAATAGTCGAGTCTTGCCAACGTTGGGAAGCAACAGTTCCTCCGGATAAAAGATGGGATGCGATATCGAATGTACTTCGGCACGATACTATAGCACTCAAGCATCTTTCTAATTACGCTTATAACCACAATCCCCAATGGAGAGAAACTTGGGGAGCTAATCTTGCTAATTATCAAAACTTCGAGCAAGAGCTAGCATGGGTAGACACCGATGTTCGTAACGATGCTCTAGTATCAATGGGGTTTGATATACCCGCTACGGTAGAAATAAAGACAGGCAATCTTCAAAATAAACAAGGTAAGGTAATCGGATTAAATGGGGAGAATATTAATCCCATTTTGGTCAAGGTTGAAGGATTCAATCATTATTTTCATTGGACGGAGTTGGAAGTCATTAAAGAAACAGCTAGGTCTAGATTTTATACAAGTGTTGAAGAACTACAGGAAGAATATTTAGAGGAACCAGAA
>JBCBQE010000877.1:0-3176 GCA_039820385.1 Cyanobacteria bacterium J06635_10 | reverse complement strand
AGAAAGATTAGAAAAAGTCTCTGGCGTGCGGGAAGTAAATTTGGCTGGACAACGGAAAGAAGTTGTTCACGTGCAACTTATACCGAGTCGTCTCAGTGCTTTGGGCATTTCTCCGACAACGGTGAGCAACCGCATTCAAACTGCAAACCGGGATATGCCTTGGGACCAAATTGAAAATGCCCAAATTGGTTCCCAGGTACGTTTGTTTGGACGCTTTCGGACTCTCGAAGATTTACGTAGTTTGCCTGTAGCCCGTTTGGGTGGTGACGAAGGTAGGGTAGTGCGCTTAGATGAAGTAGCTCAAATACGTCGCGATTTGGAAAGGGAAAAAACCCGTGCTTTTATTAGTTGGGAAAATTCGGAGTTTGAACCAGTAGTTAATTTGGAGGTCGTAAAAGTACCTGGTTCTGACACAATTAATGTAGTTAATAATGCTTTGCAAGGATTGGAATCGATTAAAAAAGATCCAAATATCTGGCCTCATAGTATGGGTTATCGCATCATCTCCAGGGATGATGAAACTATTGAGAAAGACCAAAGCGATTTGATTAGTAATGTTGTTCAAGCGGTAATTTGTGTTTTTATCATCTTATTTGTTGCTCTGACTTGGCGAGAAGCTCTGATTGCTGGTTTATCAATTCCCTTAACTTTTTTGGGAGCAATATTTATCCTGTGGTTGACGGGACAAACTCTTAACAGCATGATTTTGTATGGCATGGTGTTAGCGCTGGGTTTGTTGGTAGATGTATTTATTTTGATGATGGAAGGGATGCATGATGGGTTGTTTGTTGAAGGTTTAAGTTTTGACCAAGCCGCCTTGAAAACCGTGAAAACCTATGCTGGACCAGCTTTTACCGGTCAACTGACAACTATTTTGGCTATGGCTCCCTTAATGGCAATTAGCGGTACTATGGGTAAGTTTATCCGTCTGATGCCAATTACAGCAATTGTTTGTTTATTACTCAGTTATGCGATCGCCCTTTTAATTGATATCCCTATATCGCGTTTTCTTTTGGGTAATGTCAAAGGTGGAGCGAAAAAAACCCGCATTGATAAGTCTACAGAATGGTTTTCTCAAAGGTTTACCCGTTGGAGTCTAAATTTTACAGTACGCAATAGAGCTACTTCTGGAGCTTGGATTGCTGGTGCTTTAGCACTATTTGTTTGTGCAATGTTAGCAGTGGCGCAGTTACCGGGAACTCTTTTCCCCGACGATGACAACCGCAACCTGAGTATTAATATAGAATTGCCACCCACTGCAACTTTAAATCAATCTCAGCAAGTGGCGGATGATTTGGGAGGAATTTTGCGTGACAAAAATTATTTTGAAAGTGTGACTAAATTAGTTGGACAAAAAAGTAATTTAGTCAGTGAAAGTGGGATAAAACCCAGTGAAGATAATTATTTACTCGGTTTCTCCACGGTATTTACAAAACAAGAGAAACGTGAATTACCATCCTATAAATATATCGAATCGCTACGCACCGAACTTTTGCAAGCACTGCGTCGTTATCCTGGTGCATCCATAGTTTTCAATACTCCCGGTACAGCAGATGGTGGCGATCCCATTGAAGTTGAACTCAAGGGGAATGATATGGACAAACTGCGGCAAATTTCTGGGGAAGTTCAACTTGCACTGCGACAAATACCAGGTACTCAAGATGTGCGCGACGGTTTGGGGGATATACGCTCTGACGTAAAACTTCAACCACGACGGGAAGCAATGGATTTTTATGGGATTACTCAGGATGATTTGGCAATGCAGGGACGTTACATTATGACCGATAATGATATTGGTGACTATCCTATCGGTGGTGGTGAAGATGATTTAGAAATTCGTCTTTCCACAGCTTTCCCTTCCCGTCAAGGTGCTGTTGGTGGCCCCACCCGTCGAGATGAGTTAACAGCAATTCGGTTGTTTTCTCCAGAAAAAGGAGCAATATCGGGACGATCGGTATTAGATATTGAAGAAAGTGTAGCTCCCCTATCAATTACCCATACAGATACAGAACGCACCGTTACAGTTTATTCTAAAACTAATAATCGAACTGCTGGTGAAATTTTGGCAGATTTACAGCCAAAGTTAGACGAAATGAAGAAAAAATGGGGTGCTGGTTACGATTACAAGTTTGCTGGCGATGCAGAAACTCAAGGTGAAACCTTTGGCTCGGCAATTCAAATGTCCTATGTCGCGCTATTTTTAGTTTTCTCGGTATTAGTGTTGCAATTTGGCTCCTTCACCCAGCCTTTTATTATTATGCTCACTATTCCTTTTGCTTTTATTGGTACCTTTGGTGGTTTCTCCCTATTCCAAATCCCTCTTTCGTTTCCGGCAATTATTGGGATTATTTCCCTAGTGGGAATTGTAGTTAATGATGCCATTGTCATGGTAGAAACCATGAACAAACACAGGGAAAATGGCATGAAAGTGCGACAAGCAGCCGCTCATGGTGCATCTGATAGATTGCGTCCAATATTAACTACAAGTATTACTACGATTGTCGGTTTAATTCCTTTAGCAATTAGCGATCCGGTATGGTTTCCTTTATGTATGGCGATTATATTTGGTTTGTGTGCATCGACTTTAATTGCATTGTTAGTGATTCCTTGTTTATACTTGCAGTTAACGCCGAATTTGAGGTAAGAGTGAACAGTGAACAGTGAACAGTGAGCAGTGAGCAGTGAGCAATTACGGGTGATTAACTAATTACTAATTATTTGTTTGAAAGTTTAGAATTGTGCGTTGAAACATTGTTTCACTTGTAGGGTGCTGTTACGGCTTGAATATGTATTATTTGAGGTTAAATTTTTGAGGCGGCCGTAACGCACCATTCTAATAACAGTTAACAGTGAACAGTGAACAGTGAACAGTGAGCAGTGAACAGTTATCTTTGTGGATGGGGGACTCTTTTTATTTAATTACAATCTATAAATAAATTCATGATTCTCGAAGTTGCAATTTTGAATGTAAAAGAAGAGATGTGCAATGAGTTTGAAGCAGCTTTTAAAAGGGCATCAAAAATCATTACTGTAATGCCGGGATATTTATCCCATGAATTACAAAAATGCGTTGAAGTTTCAAATCGTTATATTCTCCTGGTACGTTGGGAAACTTTAGAAGCTCATACTATCGGGTTTCGTCAATCGGAAGAATATCAGGAATGGAAACAACTTTT
>JBCBQE010000876.1:0-3178 GCA_039820385.1 Cyanobacteria bacterium J06635_10 | reverse complement strand
CATTTTTTAAGGTTCCCGGAACGTGACTGGTTGAGAGAGGTTTTCCCATATTTTCATAGTTTTCCGGAACGCGGGAAGAGGGGGAAGAAATTTTTAACTACTAACTCCTAACTCAATAACAGACGTAGCACTGCGCCCCGTCTCTACAACTGATAACTCCTAACTATTAATTCCAAACTGTCGCTACACTTCTACAATAAAGATAGAATTTGTTGAGATTTGTATATTTAAGAGTTATGTCACTGGCTCCTGCCGTTTTAGTGGAAAATGTAAAGAAGCGCTACGGCACTACCCAAGCCGTTAAGAACATTTCCTTTAAGATTGAAACTGGGGAAATTTTTGGTTTACTTGGCCCCAACGGCGCTGGGAAAACTACTACCCTGCGTGCCTTGTGTACTTTGACTACGCCAGACGAGGGCAAAATTGAAGTATCTGGAATCTCGGTAATAGATAATCCAAAAGAAGCAAGAAAACGTCTTGGCTATGTGGCGCAAGAAGTTGCTTTAGATAAAGTGCTTACAGGAAGAGAACTGTTGCAACTCCAAGCAGCACTTTATCATATACCCTCAAAATTGATAAAACAGCGTATTGATACCGTTTTAGATTTACTCGGTTTACAAGAATACGCCAATAATAAGACAGGAACTTACTCTGGTGGCTTACGCAAACGTTTGGATTTAGCAGCCGGATTGCTTCACGCACCAAGTGTATTAGTATTAGATGAACCAACGGTAGGGCTTGACATAGAAAGCCGTTTTGTGGTATGGGAATTTCTAAGGAAGTTGCGAGAAGCAGGAACAACAGTATTAATTACCAGCCATTACTTAGAAGAAATTGACGCTTTGGCCGATAGAGTAGCAATAATCGATCGTGGTGAGGTAATTGCTACAGGAACCCCATCACAATTAAAAGATAAAGTAGGGGGAGATAGAATAACTCTCCGGATTCGAGAGTTTACCTCAGATGACGAAGCAGAAACAGCAAAAAATTTACTTACCCCCTTATCTTTTGTAAAAGAAGTGATCGTCAACGGCGCTCAAGGAAACTCCTTAAACTTGGTAGTTACCCAAGAGAACGATGCTTTGATTACTATACAGCAAGCTTTAAATAATGCCGGTTTACCCACCTTCGGTATTTCCCAGTCTCGTCCTAGTTTAGATGATGTTTACCTCGCAGCAACAGGACGTACTTTAATGGATGCCGAATTAGCAGCAGTAGGAACTCGCGATATGAAAGCTGAAAAGAAACAAAGTATGAAATAGGGAGTAGGTAATTGGTAATTGGTAATTGGTAATTGGGGAATTTTGAATTAATAACTCCGTGAGTTCCCCACTCCTAACTTACCACTCCTAACTCCGCGAGCTTTTAATCCAAAATCTGTCTTGAAAAGTTTTGGTTCCCGAGAATCTACACCCTAAACTTTCCGCAAAATCCAAAATCCAAAATTATCATGAGTGGTACAGTTTTACCTCCAAAATCAGATATTAACTTGCGTACCGTTGTATCGCCACAACTGTATAGCGATTCTAATCAAAGTGCTTTAAGCGAGTTAACTCAAGAAACTTTGGCATTGACTCGTCGTCTATTTATTCAATTACAGCGCCGCCCTTCAAGTTTGGTGGCTAGTATAATTCAACCTATAATGTGGTTGATATTATTTGGCGCACTTTTCCAAAATGCACCAAAAGGAATTTTTGGGGATACAACAAATTACGGTCAATTTTTAACTGCTGGAATAATAGTATTTACAGCCTTCGCTGGAGCCTTGAATGCTGGTTTACCCGTAATGTTCGATCGAGAATTCGGCTTTTTAAATCGGTTATTAGTTGCTCCTCTGGCATCGCGTTTTTCTATTGTTTTTGCTTCAGCAATCTTTATTGTCAGCCAAACCTTGTTGCAAGCAGCAGTAATCGTAGGTGCAGCGGCATTTATCGGTGCGGGTATTCCTACAGCTGCAGGTTTGAGTGCGATCGCCTTAATAGTTTTTCTATTAGCTTTGGGTGTAACGGCTCTTTCATTAGGTTTAGCCTTTACTTTACCGGGACATATTGAGTTAATCGCCGTAATTTTCGTCACAAACTTACCGCTATTATTCGCCAGTACAGCTTTAGCACCCTTATCATTCATGCCTCAATGGTTGCAAGTTGTAGCAGCACTTAATCCTCTGAGCTACGCAATCGAACCAATTCGCTATTTATACACTCATGAAACTTGGGGATTAAATAGTATAGTAATGCACGTTTTCTGGGGCGATGTAACTTTTGGCGGTGCAATACTAGTATTGTTAGGCTTTGCGGTTGTAGCATTATTAAGCATTCAACCCCGCCTACGTCGCACTCTTGCGTAAGTTAGAACCATTAATTTCGAGTTATAAAAGGGGGAAAATTCGATGAAAATCTCAATTTTACAGCTTAACAAACTAGTTGCTGCAACTGTTACCGGGCTGGGTATTGCTTGCATAATTGCACCCGACTCAAGTGTTGCTCAAACCAGTCAAGATGTTTACGTAGCACCAGAATACCAAAATGATTATTTTGACAAACAAGGTGATGGAGGATCTCTAAACGGAATTGAAAGTGGTAGTTTCGATCCTATGAGTTTGATTCATCGTGCCAATTTTGGTACCTTGAATTGGCAAGAATTTTCTTCTCAAAATGCTGAGAACATTAATTCTGAAGCAGGCTCATTTCGCGAAAAGCAACGACGTTTGCTTCAACAACGTACAAATCAATCCACAAACGGACAACAACAGCAAGGTAATTTTAATTTCGTATTACCAGTTTACACGCCAGCACAAACTGCACCCGGTAATTAGAATTAGTCAAATCTAGCTAATTTTTCATGATTGTAGAGACGTTGCACTGCAACGTCTCTACATTTTTGGGAATTTAGCTAAAACCGGAGAAGCCCCACACCCTACTCGTTCACCGAAGGTGTTCCCGAAGGGTAGAGAGGTGTGGGACGGACAGTTGCTTCAAGTCGGGGAACCATAGCCGAGCACTGTCCTCATGAATCCGAGGATAAAAGGCTCGCGGGCACCCATGAAAGTTTTTTCTTCAAAAAAACTTTCATAGGAACCCTCGCGTCCTGTTCGCGAAGCGTGGCGAAGGCATAATGCAATGTTAATTAATTGACGAGCTTTTTAGGACAGCGAGCCTTTTATCAATCTCTTCGGATG
>JBCBQE010000875.1:0-3180 GCA_039820385.1 Cyanobacteria bacterium J06635_10 | reverse complement strand
ACTCAGAGTTAAAAATAAAATAAATTTAATTTAAATATTTAAAACGAAATTATAAATGTAAAATAAATTTATTTTATTTTTAACTCTGAGTTGATTATCAAAACATGTTTAGATTTCTTATATGTCAATATACTCAAGTATTTTTTCTCAAGGTTGAAGTCTAAAAAATGCTGGTAGTATAACTTACTATCAAATTACGCAATTGTCACAAAACCTCGGTTGGTGCCGTACTACAAGCTGTGATATTTTTCGTTAAAAATCAATCAGTGTACAAGCACCCTACGAGCAAAATATGCCAGTTGCGGCCATTCCTAAAAAAATTAGACAGAATAGTTTCACAAAAATATCAAATGAGACAGACTATATTGGAGTTACTTTCAAGATTTAAGCAGCAGTAAAATCGCAATTTCCTACTTATTATATAGCTTGCATATATTTTTAGGTGCAATTGAGAACTCCACAGCATCCCATAAATATGGTATTTGGTTGGATGTAAAGAGAAATCCATCGAAAATTAGCCCAATATGATGCAAAAAGACTATCCCTTAACTACAGTAGGTGCCCTAGTAAAAGGGACTAGCGAGCGGGTTTTAATTGTCAAAACAACCAAGTGGCGAGGCACATGGGGGGTTCCAGGTGGTAAGGTAGACTGGGGTGAAACTCTAGAAGCTGCACTGATACGGGAGTTTAAAGAGGAAGTTGGACTAGATTTAACCCAAGTGCGTTTTGCACTATTACAAGAAGCGGTGGTAGATCCACAGTTTTGTAAGGAAGCTCATTTTGTGATGGTTAATTACTATGCAGTCTCCGAGAGCGAAACCATAACCCCCAACGAAGAAATTGAGGAATGGGCATGGGTTACTCCCCAAGAAGCACTAAAATACCCTCTTAATTCTTATACTCAGATTTTGATTCAGAGTTATATACAGGATACAAAGACTGCTATGATGATTTAGCACTACATTTGAGCTTATATGGATCGAATCAGGGTCACTAATATTCGCTGCTACGGTTACACAGGGTTTTTACCAGAAGAACAAGTACTCGGACAATGGTTTAAAGTTGACCTGACTATGGACATAGATTTATCACCTTCGGGAAGCAGCGACGACTTAACTCAAACTCTCAACTATTGTGAAGCGATAGAAATAGTTAAAAATTTGGTGGAGGGTAAAAAATTCGCTCTACTCGAAAAAATGGCAGCGGCGATCGCCAAAGATATTTTAAGTTTGGAATTAGTTCAAGAAGTCCGTGTGGAGTTAACTAAATTAGCCGCTCCTATTCCAAATTTTGGCGGTGAAATTACTATCGATATTACTCGATCAAAATAAAGTTAAAATAAGACTGCTAGGTATGATTTCTTCGATGTTAGACAGATTTGAAAAAGTTTACGTGCATCCCAGTCAATTTCCCGACGGAGTTTCTCAAGATTATTTAACTAGCTTTTCTTCAAAACAAATTAATCACAAATTTCATTACGATAGTGTCAAACAAAGCCAAAAATGGCTAAAAATACACGAAACCTTTTCTCCGGCTAGGCAAGATCAAAATTGTATTGATGCCTATGCAAAATGTTTTCAAAAAACGGCAGAAATATTAGATAATGATATTTCGAGTTTAAATTTAAATCTAATTGGCTTAGGTTGCGGTGGGGGAGAAAAGGATAAACTCTTAGTTTCTCATTTATTTAATCCTCAAAGGGCTTTAACCTATTATCCTGTTGATGTTAGCTTATCTCTGGCGATAATTTCTGCTCAAAAGGTTGGAGGAGCTTTTAATAATTTACAGATACAGCCAATTGTTTGCGATCTGCTTCAATCGGATGATTTAATCTCTCTAATTGATAATCAAGACAAAAGGAACATTATTACCTTTTTTGGTATGATTCCTAATTTTGCTCCTGAAGAAATCTTGCCGATTTTAAGTAATTTTCTCAGCGAGGGAGATTTATTACTTTTCAGTGCTAATTTAGCCCCTGGTTCTGATTATCTGCAAGGTGTTCAAAAAGTTTTTCCTCAATACAACAATGAATTAACTAAAGAATGGTTAATTACTGTTTTACTTGATGCGGGAGTTGAGCGGAAAGACGGGAATATTCAGTTTACCATAGAAGATGACAATAATAGTCAATTTCAAAGAATTGCTGCTTATTTTGAATTAGAAAATGATGTGAGTTTCAGGTTGGAAGATCAACTCATTGAGTGGAAAAACGGTGAAAAAGTGCGATTATTTTTTTCATACCGTTATACTTCTTCGATGATTCAAGAAGTACTCAAGAGTTACGGTATAAATGTTGTAAATTACTGGGAAGCTGACAATCAAGAAGAAGGGGTTTATCTTTGTCAAAAAATATAATTACAGCATATTTCATCTACAGCAGTTTGTAAGTTGCACGAAATTACCCCTCCCCAACCCTCCCCTTAACAAGAGGAGGGTGCGCGGAGCGGGCAGGTGGGGTATTTGCGGTACCTTACGAAGCTGAAATCTGCTATATATTTAATGAATTTTTGTTACAACAGAATCGAGTCTACTTCTGTGAGATATTGGGATATTCTGGGGAGGAGATATCATCAACAGAGAATTGTCAAATTCAATATCGGGAATAACAGCAAGAACACCTAATGGTTGATCATTCTTGAGACGCTGTTGTTTACATTTAACTAATGCCATCAAAGTTTCGCGCTTTTCCCCAACACATTCAAATGGTTTCTCTGCACTTGGTGAGAATAAACGTGTCCAAAGTTCTTCAAGTTGCTTAAGATTGAATAAATCTTCCCCCACTACAGCCATCGCAAAATTACGATCTGTTACAGCTTCGATTAAAGCATATGAAAAAGCACACTTTGGACATTTACAACACCACCGAGAGAAGCCGGGAGCCCACTGCGCCTCGTTACAGGATGTAATAGACTTAAGGATATTTTTGTTCCAAAGGGATAATTGGTTAACTGTGCCAATAGAGTAAACTTCTTCGCAGATGCTCACATAGCGAAATGGTAAACCCTTACGCTCTAAGAAGTTATTAAAACGCTCGATGTAAGCATTCCCCTTGGCACTTTGATGATTTACGCTACGCCCCTCATGAGTTGCATTAGATTCATTAGAGCTTTTATCATTTGCCAGCACAAGAAATTTATGTCCCTGCTGTGCTGCAATAATCATCATAATGAACAAGGCATT
>JBCBQE010000874.1:0-3184 GCA_039820385.1 Cyanobacteria bacterium J06635_10 | reverse complement strand
TAAAGTTTTAATGGTTGATTCATTAAGTTTTTAATTATTAAATCAACTATAACAAATAAATTTGTTTTTACTTACAGAAAAAATATATATCTAGATATATCCGGAGATTTTTGATAAATTTTTCATGAATATCCTTAAGTAATATTGCTTAAAATTTGGGACTCAATTAATCTCTTCTCTAGAGACAAGGGTGCATTGATTGAATAAACACTAATTAGAGAACGCAATATATAGGTTGAATAAATATGCATATATCCATTTCTAAAACCAAGGTGATGGTGATAGCTTTTGCTGCAATATTAGCGCCGATAAATGCAGCACAAGCAACTACACTTACCTATGAAAGTTCAGTTGATTTAGAGAAAACGAATTTTGAAAAACAAATAACTCTACCAAAATTTGATAGTAGTTTGGGGGAATTAGAAAGCGTTTTATTTGAATTAAGCGGTAACGTTCAAGGTTCGGTAAGTTTAGAAAACGAAGACGCTCAGGCAGCAGTTGTGACTGGAAATCTTGCGGCAGATATTAGTTTAAAAAAACCTGATGATTCCCTATTGCTTGTAGCTTTACCCACTGCATCGGTAGAGCAAGAGTTAAGCGCATACGATGGAACATTTGATTTTGACGGTACTTCTGGCGTTAAATTCACAGACATTTCCAATACAAAGAAAGAATCAGCACTTTTCACCACCACGGATGATTTTACACCCTTCATTGGCGATGGTAGTTTTAATTTATTCTTGGAAGCTATAGGCAATTCAACAGCTACAGGTGCGGGTAATCTGTCAGCTCGTTTTGAAACTTTTGCAGGTGCAACTGTATCGGTTGCTTATACCTACGCGAAAAAAGATCAATTGCCAATTAGAAAAAAAGTACCGGAATCAAACCTACCTACTACCGTATTTGTCGGATTAGCAGCCACCATGGTTTTAACTAAGTCAAAAATGCGGTTTGTGTGAAATAGTTATATCAGGTTCGCTTAATTACTTATACAGCAGATTTCAGCAACGCGCTGGTACCGCAAATACCCCACCCGCGCTCCAAAGCGCACCCTCCCCGATGTTTTGGGGAGGGGTGTACTGAGGTTACTTGCAAACTGCTGTAAGTATTCATCCGAACTTGATATTAAAATCCTTATAAACATCCCTCTCCGATAACTTGGAGAGGGAAAGAGGGTGAAGGGTTCCCATAAGAATTTTTTTCTTCTAAAAAAATTCTTATGGGTGCCCGTGAGGTTTTTTGTATTAGAGTATATAATTTTTGGCGTTGCTGAAAAGAAGTATGAATTGATTTTTGGGGACAACCGAAACCTGTGTAGAGACGTTACAGTGTCAATCTCAAAATCTAAATTCATACCCGTATTCAGCAACGCCTAATTTTTGACTGCCCGAGCAGCCCAAAGATGTAAATGAGTTGCAGCTTTTCGCCAAGAGCCTTGAGAATCTGCAACAATTTTTCTGGCATTATCGCTAGTTAATTCTAAGCGAATGGGTACTGAAGGGGAAAGTCGCTCTGATTCTATCAACTTTTTTGCCCATTGCAAGAGATTTTCAACGCAGAGAGTAGATAATCTGATGGTTTTAATCTCAAAGCCAAATAAACTGGCGAATTTGGCTAAATTATCGTGAGTTCCTGCGACAATAGTTGCATGAATAGAATGCGATTGCCATAGACTGATAAGCAATAGCGGTAAAGGAATGCGATTTGCTTCATCCCAATAGGCGATTTTAGCAACTGGTGGTAATAACCATCGTTTCCATCCGGGTTGACAAGAGTAATATACACCTTCTGTTTGTTGTTTCCAATGTAGAAGATGAGAAGTTTTACCCGCTCCTTTTTCACCAATAACTTGGACAAATAATCGTTTTTGAATGGGAGGTGCTTGAGAAAAGCCGAAATCTAACCAAAGTTGGGGAGGTATTTCTAGATTATCGGGTGCTGTAAAAGGGTTGCGTCGTAATCCAAGTTTATGATAGGGATTGCAATAAGACATTTATTCATTATTAGGTTTGTCGAGGGATGACTTGCAATACTTGAGTTTTGAGTTTATTTCCTCTAATCCATTGTTTACGAATAACTATAATTTCCCAGATAATCCTTAATAATTCACCATCATAAGATATTGGTCCAGCCATGGGAATTTTACACCTAAAATAAGCACGCTGCGAGGGTTTTACTTCAGTTTCATACAATACTTCTTTATCTACATTTCCCCTTCCTTCCGTGCGCCAACCAATTGTCAGTATTAGTGGTTTGTTTTTCTCTTGTGTATCGGGAATCCAAATACAACTTCCAGTCAATTCACTCCCGACTTCCAGCGACTCCGAATTCATCGCGAGATTAATCATGCTACCACCACGGGATCGACAACAAAAACAAAATTAGAATAAACCTGTTCGACAATCCCTGGAATATTTTGTTCGATAGAGATAACCCAACGAATTTGATTATTTTCTCCTTCAAAGGAAGAAGGAAGATTATTTGGAATAGTGAAATCTGATGTCAAAGAGTATGTATTAACACCTATAGGTACAGAATAAATTTTGGGTTGAGATTCCCAAATTACATGAATCTCCACTTCAGTATCGCTTCCATTTTTATATGTAACTCGCTCCAAACAAGCAATTTTAAAGGTTAATTGTCCCGCTTTCTTTGTTTTACGATTTCCCTTGATACGACGACGAAAAGTCAAATTATATTCTTGCCCTAGATGCAAAGGATAACTAGGTAATAAAATCTCTCCAGGTTGAAAACGAAAGCTCGCGATCAGATTATTTCTAAATGTTTTATTGAATAAAAAATAAGCTACAACAACTATTAATAAAAACCACCAAAAGGAAAGAAACCAAAATAGGAAAATAACAGAAATAATAATTGTGAAAAATAAACCAATTAAACCAGAAATAGCATTTACCTTGTATCGCTGTGGAAATTTACCTTGATTTTCAAGTAATAAAAAACCTACCGATGTTTCTTTGACATTAATCGGAAATTTCGCAACTGTTTGATCTTGTTCAAATTGATAAATATTCATGACAGTTTATGTTGCCAATAGAATACAATTATATTACTAAAAAAAGATTGTCGTGACTAAGAATAAGTTAAGAACTAAGTAAGTCGGCACAAATAAACCAAGCTACATTACAGCTTGGGTTAATTACCCTCAAACCCTTATTCCTATTGC
>JBCBQE010000873.1:0-3190 GCA_039820385.1 Cyanobacteria bacterium J06635_10 | reverse complement strand
GTTCAATATCAAACCATTATCAATTGCTTCTAAAAACCACTCTTCAAAGCCTTCTGGAAACGTGGATTCATTTTCTTGCTGTGTATTTATTCTTATATCTTTTGAGGTGTTTTCAGGCGCTTTCCATCGATATTTAATTGCCTTAACTAAAAAACCACCTGGATTTTTTACTTCATTAGTTTTAAATGCGTATTTTAATGCATTGATTGACTCTAAAACCACTTCTTCCGGATTCTCTCGTATCAATCTTCTTAAAGTACTATTAATTTTAATTTTAAGCTCTTTTAGGTCTGCTTTTACTGAATCGGGAACAGGAATGGTTGGTCGTTTTATTTGGGTGACTTTATTAGTAGATTTTAGAGTATTACGGGCTAATTTATCTTTTAACTCAAGCTTCTCCTCAGTTAATCTTTCTACCTCCAAGCTTAGTTTTTCATTCTGTTTTCGGAATATATCAACGGTGCTTTCATGTTTTGGAGGATTATTGTGACTGCGACATTCTTCTAGTTGCTGCTTTAAATGTTCGTTTTCTCGTTTTAGACGTTCCGCTAATTCATCCATTCCTAAAAGCTGATGGAGTCTACCAGTTATACCTTCGTTAGCTCTACACAATCCGTCATTAGCTGCTCTGAGTTTTTTATTTTCTTCCCTTAAGTTGTAAATAATTACAGCTTTTGAATTTTCGGATGCGGGGGGTATTTTTTTAGGTTTACTTTGTTGTTTTTGTTGGTCACGTAAACTCTCAATACGACTTCTTAAATCCTGCTGTTTATATAAATAAGCAGTGGAAACATTAGCAGATTGTGCAACAGATTTAAAAGTAATTATTTGACCTTGCCTTATCATCTTCTCCAAAGCTTTATTAACTCTTTCTGCTGATTGTTTTGCTTTTTGTGCTGCCGCTTCTTGTAAAGCTTCAATTTTTTTGTTGGTCATTATCTTCCTCCAAGGTTTTAATGACTTTTTCTAAATTGTCTTTTATCGGTGTATTTTTATGGACTTGTAACTCCCAACCACAGTTTTTAGCTTTCTCTAAAACATTATTTGTACGTTCTAAAGTATCTTTTAAAATTGGTAAGAAGTTTTTATTTGTTCTCCAGTGAGGGCAGTTATAGCAACCATCAAACCCAGGGATATCACAATCACCTAGTACTTTTGGTCTGGCACAATAACCATGTTCTAATGCCCTACCTTGAACGTTCTTTTTAAACCACTCTAAGTCATCACTACTAGACAGTGTTGTGTCATCCAATTCTGCTGTTTCACCCTGGAAGTTAACCACTCTCGATTCGTGATATTTTTCAATTTCTTTCCTGAGTGTTTGGTCATGAATATGGGCATACACCATTGTCATTTCGGGTGATTCATGACCTAGATATCGTTGGATAACGTACTGAGGTACTCCACTATTAATCATGCGAGTGGCAACTGTATGTCTAAACTGATGAGTTTGAAAATTCCAAACCTTCCCGTTGGAATCCACAATATTGTATTCATGAGCTAAGTCTTTTAAAAACTTAATAAAGCTTTGATTTCTCATAGTCTGTGATTTAGGAATAAATTCATCTACAAAACCAAAGCTACCTTTTTGAACATGCTTTCGACCACAAAATAGGTAATCAAAATCTTTCAAGTTTTGAGAAATATACTTCTGTTGCTCTTTGATTACTGTTGTTAGTTCAGGAGATATTGGTTTTGTGTCTTGTTTTTTTAACTTCCAATTAGTATACAGAATAAAATAAGAACCATTTGATGTATGCTGTAAACAATCTAATCTAAGGGTTATAAGCTCTGAAACCCTAAAGCCACATTCTTGATGAACAAGCAACATTCTCATCACAGGTTCAGGTAATTTATCTAAGTGCTGATTTAATTGCCTCATAACATCTTCTGGAATGTATCGTGGCAAAGGTTTTATTCTTTTAGGATAGTCATCGTCGGTAATCAAATAAGGTGGAAGTGTAAACCAGTTATTAGCTACTCCAGTATCTAAGAATAATCTCAACAAACCCACATAATGTCTTGCCGATGTTGTTGTGCTAAAAGTACTCAGATATTCCAAGATTAAATTACGATTCAAATCAGAAATAACTATGCCTGGATATCGACTTCTTAAAAATCTAGAAAAACGATTAATATAAGTAGTGTAATTAACTATTGAACTAAACTCAGTTCGATGCGCTATAAACTTTATAAATCTAACAAACTCTTCGCGTAACCAAGATTGATGTATCTTACCCAGTCCTACAGTTTGAGAAACTTGGTGAGGCTTGACAGTTATTCCTAATTCTTCGGCACTAATAGAATTTAATTGATATCCTTGTTTTTTGATTAAACTGGAAATAGAGAAATCCTTCTTACAGTTTTTGCACTTATATCTTTGATTGATTTTTGCCTTCTCACTTTCACTGCTTCTAAACCCATTCTTTTTTTAATCCGAACTTTTACATCTAGGGCAAACAATCTCATGCTGTAAATCTTCTACTAGTCGTAAATGAGCTTTATCAGAATAACTAAAATTTCTTGTTGAGTTTTGTTTTTGCATTTTTACTTGCCGACTCGCTTATTCAAATATTTTCTGTATTCTTCAACTAAGTCATCATTCAGAAGATGCACGTAAGTATTAACTGTTGTTTGAATATCCTTATGACCTAATCTTTTTTGTACATATGTCATATCCCAACCTGATTTAATTAATTCTGTAGCATGAGTATGTCGCAATAAGTGCGGAGTTGCTTCTATACCTGTTCTTTTTGAAATTCTTTCAAACAAACTATAAGCTGCTTTGTATTTTAAAGGTGTCCCAATTTCACCCTTCCCAGGAGCTTTTATTACTACAAAAACAAAATCACAATCTATATCTTCTGGGTATTCATCAATCAAATAAGCTCCATACCATCGCATTAGTTCTTTGTCCACATGAACGACTCGTTCTACTCCGCTCTTTACTCTCACATCGTTAACATTATCTAATCTAGGAATGATATGAATTTCATTCTTTTTACCCGTCACCATATCCTGATGTCTTAATCCTAATGCCTCTCCTATTCTTAATCCTGTTTCATACAATAATCTAACTAGAAATTTATCACGTAATAAATTACAAGTTTCTACTAACGTATTAACTTGTTCTGGTGTTAGATTATTGTATGAAACAGGATTAAGAATAGGAGAGGCATTAGGATTAAGA
>JBCBQE010000872.1:0-3195 GCA_039820385.1 Cyanobacteria bacterium J06635_10 | reverse complement strand
GCTACAACGGAGGGGACCTCCGCAACGCAATGGCTCCCCAAGACCGCGCTGCTTCACCGCTTTTTGCCTCAATAAAGTGGTTCGTAAATCTACACCACTTTTTGCCTTCCCTACAAAAAAAATGAGCCAGTTGAGTAAGTCCTAAATTTGATCAAACACATTATAAAAAACCATAACCCAGGCTTTTTTATTCCTTTAATTTAAATAAAAATATTTGGATTTCTTAACATAATCAGTTAAAAGCTCTGCTTTATTTTACAGTATTATTATCTAGATAAATTCTGAATTCTGAAGAAAAACTTACATGGTTTGTTTCTTCAGAACGAATAGATGAGGAGTAACAAATAATGCAGAATTTTTTGAAATTATGGGTAAGTAGTCCAGCCTTATTGGGTACTACTTTAGTAATGACAACTGTTGGTGCAGGTTTAATGCCACAATTAGCAACAGCAGCACAACCAGATTCCGAGGTAATTACTGAAGATTCATCACAAATTGCTCAGACATCTTTTCAATTAAGTAGAATTGCTCAAAACTCAAAAAATAATCTAGATTCTAAACTAGATTCCCAACAAAACTCAAATATATTGTCGGTAGAAAAACTTGCTCAAACCGATAAAAAACAAGTAATATCTCAAGTTACTTCAGTTTCTCAATTATCTGACGTTCAACCCACAGATTGGGCATTTGCAGCCTTACAATCCTTAGTTGAGCGCTACGGTTGTATAGCAGGTTATCCCAACGGAACTTATCGCGGTAATCGTGCTTTAACTCGTTATGAGTTTGCAGCTGGTTTAAATGCTTGTTTGGATAGAGTTAATGAGTTGATTGCTACTGCTACCGCCGATATCGTATCTCGACAGGATTTAGCGACATTACAGCGTTTACAAGAAGAGTTTTCTGCCGAACTTGCAACTTTGCGCGGTAGAGTAGATGCACTAGAAGCTCGTACTGCCGAACTTGAAGCGAATCAATTTTCCACTACCACCAAACTTCAGGGTGAAGCAGCCTTTACTATTGCAGGTGCAGATGGAGATGATGTAGACGCTGAAATAGTCTTCAATGAAAGAATTCGTCTCCAGTTTGTATCTAGCTTCACCGGTAAAGACAAGCTATTTACTCGTCTAACTACCGGAAGTATCGGTAACTCATTTGCAGATGAAATTGGTACTAATGAAGGCCGTTTTGCTTTTGATGGCCCCGGTAATAACGACGTTGTACTAGATAGATTACACTATGTCTTCCCAGTTGGAGACAAACTCAAAGTGACAACAATGGCAAGTTTGGGTGCGCATCACTTCTATGCAGATGTGTTTAACTCCGGCTTAAATACGGGTGGTGGAGCAACTGGTGCCCTATCGCGATTCGCCGAACGAAATCCTATATACCGCTTGGGAATTGCTAGATCGACAACAGGTGTCGGTTTTAGTTACAAGCTAGGGGATGCAATTAAACTTGAAGGGGGTTATCTCGCCAAAAATGGTTCAGATCCTGATGAGAAAGCAGGTTTATTTAATGGAAACTATTCTGCTTTAGGACAGATTGTCTTTAAGCCAACGAAAAGATTTAAACTCGGTTTGACTTATGTTAACGGTTACGATCCTGGCGATGGAACCTTTGCCTTTGGTGGAACTGGAACCAACTTTGCTAACTTGAATAATACACCAGCAAGACGAATCACAAGTAATTCCTACGGCGTACAGGCTCAACTCGATCTCAGCTCCAAGTTCAGTATCCGCGGTTGGGGTAGCTATACCGATCTAGATTTTAACGGCGGAGATGATGCTGAAATCTGGAATTATGCGGTGGCGTTAGTATTTCCTGATTTGGGTAAAAAAGGTAGTTTAGCTGCAATTATTGCCGGTGCGGAACCCTATGCAGGAGAGATTTCACCACGGCCAGCCGATTTTACAAATGATACACCCATCCATGTTGAAGCGTTATACCGATATCCAGTAAATGATAATATCTCAATTACCCCTGGAATCATTTGGTTGCAATCTCCCAATCAAGATGACAACAATGAAGATGTCTTTATTGGTGCGTTGAGAACTACTTTTACTTTCTAGTACTCAAAAAAATTGCCGGATGAAGGTAGAGAGGGGGGAGAGGGGGTAGAAGAGGAAGAGGGGGGAGAAAATAAATTTTTATTCTTGTTATTGATTTCCCCCTCCTAGGGTTGCTTCTAACTATTGACACTGCAACGGAACTCTACATCTCCCACTTGAAAGATGGGAGTTATTAGCCTCAATTTTATAAAACAATCATTTGATATATGCCGATGCTGCCAGTAGCAAGTAATAATTGATAATTGATCATTGATCATTGATAATTGTCATGGAATACTTACATACAATGGTTCGCGTTAGCGATTTAGATGCATCCCTTGATTTTTATTGCAACAGCCTGGGATTAGTTGAAGTTAGGAGAAAAGAAAGCGAAAAAGGACGTTTTACCTTAGTCTTTCTTGCCGCACCACAAGATGTAGAGAAAGTAAAAGAATCAACATCTCCTCTAGTTGAACTTACTTATAATTGGGACCCCGAAGACTATCAAGGCGGACGCAATTTCGGACACCTCGCCTATCGAGTTGATGACATTTACGAAACCTGCGATCGCTTGAAATCTGGCGGTGTCACCATCAATCGTCCCCCACGCGATGGACGCATGGCTTTTGTGCGATCGCCAGACAACATCTCCATTGAACTCTTGCAAAAAGGAGACGCACTACCACCGAAGGAACCTTGGGTTTCCATGGAAAATACCGGAAGCTGGTAGAAGATGGGGGGATGGGGAGAATATACATATACCCCCCTTACCTGGTAGGAAAGGGGGGTAGGGGGTTAGGTATTTTTGTAGGGTGTGCTACGGCTCTAGATAATTTGATTCAAAGATTACTATTGTGATAATGCCGTAACGCACCATTGTTTATTCAAAAACCCGATTAATTTCCCCAAATTTTTGATACGCACCAAATATGAAATAAATTCTCATGGTGCGTCACGGCATTTTAAAGATTGTAATCTTGTATTTAAGATATTTTAGCCGTGACACACCCTACAATTACTAATTAGTAACGCACCATTGTTTATTCAAAAACCTTTTTAAATCCTTGATACTAATTCTCATGGTGCGTCACGGCATTTTAAAGATTGTAATCTTGTATTTAAGATATCTAAGCCGTGGCACACCCTA
>JBCBQE010000871.1:0-3196 GCA_039820385.1 Cyanobacteria bacterium J06635_10 | reverse complement strand
CTAGGTAAACCAACTCGCTGAGTAATTTGTGATTCATAAATTGTATTCGTACCACCACTAAATGACCAACCTACAGCAGCTTTGAGTAACGCTTCACCAATACTCTCTTTTGCAAATTGTTCGGGAGTATTTCCCCAAGCCTGACAAATCGTATAAGCTAATATACCATTTTGCAAAATCCGCCTTCCCAAAGGTTTATCGAGAGTGCGACAACACCAAGCCATATTCAAATACCAGTCATCAGTAATCTCGTGGTCATCGAATATCATATATGTAGGAACATTTGCTAAAGCACGTCTTACATTTTTCAAAGTTGACCAAAAATCTGTCACATACTCAACTTCTTTTTCATAATATTTAGCACCATTATTCTTTGCTCCCAAATTCTCTGAATTAACCTCACTAAAATCGGGGAAAAATTCAGCTTCAACCCACAATACATCACTCCAAGCAAATAAATGCATCGCCAAATATTCCCCAAAAGTGAACAAATGACTTTTGGCAATATCAGTAATGTTGCTTAACTTACCAAAACTTGCCGTAAAACCAGCAATTTTCGTCGCTAAATTATTGCGTTGTCCCGGATTTAATTCTTTCAAATTCTCAACATCCGGTAACTTTTCCGACCAACCTAAAAGCGTTTCACTCGCATCCATCAACATAAAAAGTAATACATCTGCGACATCATCAGCATAAATTTGATCGCCAGTCAAAAACAGTTGATGAGGTCGTTTTTTTGGTTCTTGTTCTAATGCTTCTTCGATCATCTTATCCACAGCAGCAAGAGCATCTAAACTTTCACCGTGGGGTTTGCGACAAGAACCGTGAATAATACGTAAATCTTGAAAATTACTTGGCGGTAATGCAAAAGAAGGTAATTTATATCGAGGATAAGTAATATCTTCCAGGGAACCCAGTTCAGTTAAGATACCTGGACTATTAAGTAATTCCCCGTTACCAAAATCTAAATCATAAAGATAATTTTCACCATTTATAAGTATATTTGACGAAGCCTTAGCAGTCACGGCAACAATGTGTAAATTAATGCCAATTCTTGCCGTAGTTCTAGAACTTTCAAATAAAAAATTATGGTTTTTATCGAATATTGTTAAAGTGACACGACGACTTGCTTTTAAAGCCACCCATACAGTTACAGAATCGGGTTCGGTACGTCGTAAAATTGGTCCAGCTAGAACGAGTGGTAAGTTATCAATACGTTCTCTTAATGGTGTCCATCCCATGTAACTGTTATCCCATCTACAGTTTCTTATTCCTGTTATAACGGGTTTGGGTTAAGAAGAAGATATTAAATTCAATTTTTTGGGGATGATTTTTTAGAAGTAGAATTTTATGTTGGAGAAAAATTGTAGCGCGTGTAACTAAATAACTAAGTCAAGGGTTAAGAGCCAAATTTTTTTATCCTAAAAAAATTCTCATGGGTACCCATCATAGATTGTTTGATCAAAAATATCATCTGATAAACAAAACTTTTAGAAAAACTGTGATTAATTAAACTTTTGTATTCATATTCTGTTACATACTCGTTACTTAAGTTTACAAAAAAAATATTATTGACACTATTCTCAATTATTTGACGAGATTACAAGGATTTGCGCTGTAGTGTGCTATTGTTATGCTTAGGGAAGCAGTTTATTCAATTTTTTAAGTTTATATTAAATAAACCTTAAATAAGCAGTAATTTGCCTCATTTTGACATTATTCGCCTACCTTAGCATAGGAAATGATTTAAAAATATTGGACAAAAGCTCCGGATGATTGTAAAGAGATATAAAGTTATAAGTGATTTAAAATACTATTTTGCTGTGACTCGAATACTGATATTGACAAAAATAACTTTATTGTATCTAAAAGATTAGATCGAGATTTGGATTAAATTAGAGGTATTGATTGCAATACCTACATCAATAGAACAATTTGGCGATAAGCCTGCATAGCATGCGAAGAGCGATCGCGTTGTAGATACTTTTGATATTTACGGTGTTGTGATGCCATTTCGACCTGGAAGTAAAGAAGCACCAAAGCGTGGTAAATGTTAAACCAACCGTGGCGAATGGATTAGATAAAGAACGTTTTAGGTTTGGTTGGTGTATTAGAGGAAGAATAATGGGATTTGGAATATAAATCTTTAATTAAACCTATGAGAATTCTCCAAAGTAAAAACTTATCAATAGGAGATATTCACCGTCTTTTCGGGTATCAAAGACAATATAATGATTCATTTTCATCATTGTTATCTGTAGAACCTTTAACGGAATTTGAGCGGCAAGAAGTTTTACAAATTAGAACGGATTTTGATAACTACATTATCGAAAGTAAAGTTTTAGAAGGATTAGTAAAAGCTTTAACTGTTTTTCCATTAATGCGATTAGCTGGCTTTTATCGCTTTCCTATTAAGATAGCTTTGGAAGAAAATATCGCCGATATAGTTATTGAAGACGAAGATACTAAAGTTACAGGTAGACTGGATATTTTAGCTGTTAATAAAGAAAAATTAAACGCAGCGAAAGTATCTTTTTGGGTTTTGATAATTGAAGCTAAGAATAGTGAAATTGCTGTATCCGCTGGTTTACCTCAATTACTTACTTACGCATATGAATGTTTAGAACACCAAAAATCAGTTTGGGGTTTGACTACTAACGGAAGAGAATATCAATTTGTTTATATTCAACAAGGTAATCCTCCAACATATCAGTTAATGCCATTATTAAACTTGATGGAATCTGAGCGAGCAGTTGAATTGTTGCAGGTTTTGAAAGCTGTAGCGGTTAGTTGATTACGGTAGACATTGTAGAGACGTAGCAGTGCTACGTCTCTACATTTGCTGTACCAACCAGCGACGAAACAATTCCACAATAATAAACAATCGTCCTTGGGTTTCTTCAACAACATCATGACGCTGCAAAGTCTTTATTGCTTCATCTAAATTTTTCTCGTCAAAACCTTTTTTAGAAACTTCTGCGATCGCCGAGTCGTAACTCAACCCTTGTGGATGCGGTGCAAGTACCTGAAGTATAGCTTGTTGTCCATTTGCTCCCTGCTTTGCTTGATTCCAAACGCCATCGAAATAGTAGCGTCCTCGTTTAAAGAAGTCAGTATCATTGATAATTGCTTCCACATCTTTCACAGTGAAAACTGGATCGCGATCGCTTCCTAATTCAAAAACTTGATCGTTGTA
>JBCBQE010000870.1:0-3200 GCA_039820385.1 Cyanobacteria bacterium J06635_10 | reverse complement strand
CGATTTCATCGAGTTTATTCAAAGTTTCCTGACAAATATCGCCACACTCCAAATTTAATTTAACTCCTAGTTTATTCAGCCTTTTCATCACTGATATCGTTCTTTTATTTTCTAGATTTGACTTGTCCCCGACTAGATTCATCTGCAAACATTTAGGAGATAGCTTTATTTTGTTTAAAATTTGCTCTATTTTAGAAGCTAAGTTGGAATCTCTAATTAAAGATGTTAGTGAGATTTATCAGCGTAAACAGCATCTTTCGGATAAAGATATTGGTTTGGCTTTAAATAAAGGTGAATGGTTGGATGGTAAGCCAGTTAATGAAATAGAGAGAAAGTTTTTATTTGCAGTTAGAAAACATAACTTTTTGCATAATGTTCGTAAAAGTGGACATCCTTGTCGTAGAATGGCATTTGAAACTTTTCGTCCGACTGGGAATGTATTAGATGAATATATAGTAAATACCTAATTAAATCTTACCATAGAAGAATTAAAATTCCTAAACATTATTGCTGTTTGTTGGTGCGGCGATCGCCATTGAAAAAGTGTTACTGTATCATTAGATTTTAAATACAGCGAAATGCATCCAATAATCAACAAAGCATTTACTAAAAATCTGTTAGTTAACAAATCGTTGTGGAGAAAATATAGGAATAATAGGATCTTTCTTACCAGCTAACCAATAAGCAAAACGCCGTGCTAAAGGTGGAATCATAACGAAAGAATTACTAAAGCCAGAAAAAACGAAAATATTGGGATTTTTAGAAATAGCACCAATTAAAGGTAAGCGATCTTTACTAAAAGAGACTAAACAATGATGAAAAGTTCCGGGTATATCTTCTAATAATGGTAATAGATTACCGATATTATTTCGTAATTCGGCTTCGCTTTTGACAGAATCTACATCAGCATAAAGGTTTGTATCAACGTAGCTAATTTGTCCTATACGTAAACTACTATCTTGAAATTGAAATACACCTAAATCTAAAATCCAGCCAAGTTGATTATCAGTTTCATGCCATAATCGATCAATTTTGCTAGATTCAAATTCTAGTTGAGAGCGTTTAATGATGGCGGGTATAATCGATGTATGCAACTGTAATTCTACCGGAGGAGCTTCTATTATTCCTGCATGAGTAAAATAAAGTTGGATAGGAATACCTGATTCTTGAAGTAACTGTCGGCTAAATCCACCAGCACAAACAACAATATTTTGACAATGAAATGTATCGGTACTTGTTTTAACTAATAAATCTTTTTGCTGCACTTGTAAAACTCGGCTAATTTGCATCTTTCCTCCAGCAAGCAAAAAGGCTTTGATATAAGCTTGTGCTATTTTTTCTGGATTAATATGCCCATGTTTAACGGTTAGAGCGCCAGATATTGCATCCCTATTTAATAAAGGCTCTAATTTAAACGCTTCATCCACACTGAGTAACTGTGGAGGTGTTGCTAAACCTTGGTAAGATGCAGCAATTTCTTCTGGATTGCTATCTTGAGGAATAGTTAAGAGTAAATCTAATTCGCGAAATTGGATATTGGTGTTTAATTCCTGTGGTAATGTTTGATAAAGTTTTTTTGACTCCTTGCACAATTGACAAGTTAAAGGTGTGTTACCGCTCCAAAAAGCCAAACCACCATAACTATAGCGAGTAGCATTTTGCGGCGTAGTATGTTGTTCTAATAACAGTACCGAAAAGCCTTTTGTAAGTAATTCGTAGCTTAGTGCAGCACCGGTAATACCAGCGCCGATGACAATAATATCGTAGGTTTTCATTTAAGGAGTTAGAAGTTAGAAGTTAGGAATAAGTAAGTTTTTCAAATTAAATACAAAATCTCACCCCCATTCCCTCTCCGATACTTTGGAGAGGGGTGCCCGTAATGGGTGGGGTAAGGTTTTATCTTACATCTAATTATGGCTACCTACTTCATAAGTGAGATTTTGTGCTATTACCAATATTTTTAATTCACTTCAATTCCTATAATTTATGATATTTTTTTAATAAGTTGATTGTAAACGATTTAAAAGATATTGTTTTGCTGTGATTGGTGGATAAATTGGAGATTTATATTTTTGACAGCTTTCAAGACAAGCAATTTCTGTATCATCATTAGGATGACAGAAAAACGCCACAGAATACCTAGAAAATTTAGCTTTATTTTCCGTGGGAATAATTACTCGATGTTTAGTGGAACAAAATATATCATTTGTCCAACGCTGCATTAAGTCACCAGTATTAATTAATATAGTATCAGCAATTTTTGGTGCTGGAATCCATTCTCCTGTTGCGGCTTGTACTTCTAAACCTCCCACATCATCTTGAAATAGCAAAGTAATACTTCCATAATCGGAATGCTCTCCAATACGAAATTGTCCCAGTTTTGGGGGTTGTTGTAAAGGAGGGTAGTGTAGCAGTCGCAAGGTATGATTTTTTTGATTGTGATTGCGAGTAAAAAAATCTTCTGGTAATTCTAAAGCTAAGGAAAAGGTTTGCAAAATTCGATTAGCAACTTCCGTACAAGCATTGAAAAAAGTAGAAATTGCAGGAGCGATAAATAAATCAGTTGGGAAGTTATCTAAGTTAACAATATTAAAAGCTTCTTTCAAATCCTGGCCATTTTCGGAATTTACTTGCTCTCTTTCCATAGAAATATAACCTTGATTGCTAAATGCATCAGTCCAAGCTATCTTTTGCTTTACTTCTAAAGGTAAATCAAAAAAATATTTACTATAGTCAAAGACTTGTTCTATTAAATTCGTGTCTATACCATGGTTTGCTATATAAATGAAACCTATTTCATGGCAAGCTTGGTAAATTTGTTTTACTACGCTTTGTTTGGTTGTTATATCTCCGATACGAAAAAGCGATAAATCAATTATAGGAAGTTTATACATTTTATTTATATTAGTAGTAGTTATTTAGTAGTGTGTGTTAGACGGAGATTATGTTACTTATCGGTATTTTCACTAATTGATGAATATGAAGTTGCTGAATAAGCTAGTAATTAGTAAAACATAACAATTTTTCTTCGCTGATATCAATATGAATAATAAACCTATCTCCATTTCATTAGATTGCGATGATGATGTCGTTTTTTTTGAAAAAGATACTTTTAAAGTGACTCGATTGAAAGAGTTGATAATAAAGGAAGCTAGAGAAGGAACACATAACCGTTACAAAAGTGGAACGTATTATCCTAA
>JBCBQE010000869.1:0-3200 GCA_039820385.1 Cyanobacteria bacterium J06635_10 | reverse complement strand
AAGCCCTTTTGCACCACCTAAAGAAGCCATTTCTATTGATTCCCTAGGGGTAATCCAATGCTTATAATCAAAATCTGTCACGTTATGTAAAATAGAACCAATTTTAATCGCTTCTAATAAATCTTGAGAATCATTACTTGAGGCACCATCACAACCAAAAGATACATTTACCCCAGCTTGGCGATATTTTAAAACCGGCGCAATTCCACTTCCCAAACGTAAATTACTCAAAGGATTGTGAACTACTGTAGATTGAGTTTCTGCCAGAATATTAATATCTGTATCGGTTAAATGAACGCAATGCGCAAGAGAAGTACGATTATTTAAATAACCAATTCGATGTAAATGTTCTACAGCCGTACAACCGTATTTTTCTTGAGCTAATTTTTCTTGTGCCTTGGTTTCCAATAAATGCGAATGACGACAGACATTGTATTTATCGCTTAATTCAATACACCCTGTAAATAAATCATCGCTGCAAAGTTGAATTCCTGTCGGTGCTAACGCTACATAAATCCCATCTTCCGGTTTATGAAACTTATTTATCACCTCTTCCATGATTTCTACTGTAGCTTGAGTCGAACGAAAATAAGGTTGGTGATTCACTTCTGACTCACCCGAAGGAATACTTCTGGTAATAGATTCATCTTGAATTAATGGTGCTATAAATGCTCTAATTCCAACTTTTCGATAAGCTTCAACTGCTACCGTAACGGTTTCAAGTTCCTTTCCGGGAATCAAGACTAAATGATCCACTAGAGTCGTACCCCCAGAAAGCAAAGTTTCTACCGCAGTACCTAAAGCACTTAGATAAATCTTTTCTATATCCAGAGGTGCAAAATCATAAACTTCTGCCAACCATAATTCTAAGGGGTAAATTGACACTATTCCCCGCTGCCACATTTCCGGAGAATGGGTATGGGCGTTAACGAATCCCGGCAGCAGTAACTTATTTGTACCATCAATAGCTTCGCCGATTACATCCAAACCAGAAGAAATCGCCGCGATATTTCCGTCTTTAATTTGTACATCTACCGTAGCGTAATCATCTTCAACTGGAATTAAAACATTTTGAATTGTAAAGTTCACGATTTTAACCTTAATTATGAGTTAGTAGTTGGTGGTTAGTAGCTCACGGAGTTGGGAGCTCACGGAGTTAGTAGTTAAAACCTCTATCCTCTCTACCCCCTCTCCCCCTCTCCTTGTCAACATTCACCAATATCCAATTATGAAACAATTACACACCTTGGGAATTGCACCAAATGCTTGGATGGTAAATGATACGATCGCAGACATTACTCGCTCTCCCATCGATCCACAACCGGTTATTGTAGCCACAGAAACGAAAAATGTGCGCTTTGATTTGGCAAAATCCGCCATTATAGTTATCGATATGCAGAACGATTTCTGCCATCCCGATGGTTGGTTGGCGCATATTGGAGTGGATGTAACCCCCGCACGTCAACCGATTGCGCCTTTGCAAAGCTTGCTCCCGGTACTGCGATCGCAAAATGTACCCGTAATCTGGTTAAATTGGGGAAATCGTCCCGATTTACTAAATATTAGTGCGGGTTTGCGTCACGTTTATAATCCTACTGGTGAAGGTGTGGGTTTGGGAGATGCTTTACCGCAAAATAATGCAAAAGTTCTCACAAAAGATAGTTGGGCCGCAGCAATTGTGGATGAATTAGAACAATTACCTCAAGATATTTACGTAGATAAATTTAGGATGAGCGGCTTTTGGGACACACCTCTAGATAGCATTTTAAAAAATTTAGGTAAAACAACATTATTATTTGCGGGTGTCAATGCCGACCAATGCGTTCTCTGTACGCTACAAGATGCCAATTTTTTAGGATATGACTGTATTTTAGTCAAAGACTGTACGGCGACTACTTCTCCTGAATATTGCTGGTTAGCAACGCTTTATAACGTTAAACAATTATTTGGTTTTGTTACAGATTCCCAAAGCATTGTTGAAGGAATTAGATTGAAGGAGTGAGGAGATGGGGAGTTAAGAGTTATGAATTATGAATTATTAGTTATGAATTATGAATTATGAATTATTAGTTATGAGTTATGAGTTATAAAGATGGAAAGTATTTGTTATTTATTGATTAGCAATACCCTACTAATAACTACTAACTACTAATTACTAATTACTAAAAAAATGATTAACAGTTGCGTAATTCCAGTTATTAAGTCTCCGTCTGATTACCAAGCGTATCGTATTAGTCCTAATGATTCTAACCGTTTGGCGATTGTTTTCGATCCGGCGATCGCCAATTCGTCTTTGACTTGTTGCGTGGAGATTTTCGATGTGGGTGGTAAGACTCCACCAAATCGTCATTCTTTCGCTTTGGAGATGTTTTTTGTTCTAAAGGGTGAAGGTAAAGCAACTTGCGATGGTAAGACTATAAATATCAAAACCGGAGATAGTTTACTAGTTCCTGCTACTGGTACTCATCTGATCGAAAATACAGGTTCTGGACGTTTATATACTTTAACTATTATGGTTCCAAATGAAGATTTTGCTGAATTAATTCGCAGCGGTATACCTGTAGAATTAGATGCGGAAGATATGGCGGTTTTGGGTAGACATTCGACAATGAACAATTAACAATAAACTGTTAGTGGCGAGCAGTAGATAATTAATAATTGATCGTTGATAATTTTAATGGCATTTAGTAATTATAAAAGTATTAGCGCGGTTCCTAAAAAGTATAAAGGAGGCAGAGCCTCGCTATATTCATTCCCAGTCTCCGGCTGGGAACGAGTTAAAGCTTTTTAGCTGTATACTATCCTACCCTACTGACTAGATTAATAAACCAAAACTTTGAAACTTTGTTCAGATGACCATTCTGTAACCCTATTACTTATCCATCTTACAGGTGAGCGGCGCTTAATCGTTACCTCTCCTGTGGGCAGACTCTTAGCATAATTATGCCATTTTGAACCACTATTTTTACGAGCTAGCCCGATCTGAAAAGTCCAATAAGGACTAATCGAAGCGGGAAAGCGAGAGTCAAACTTATCCATAGTAGCATTAAGAACCTGAGCAACCGCATTCTCTGCTTCTCCTCCAGGGGTTAGCCACTGGTAAATTACATCGCCATCAACCTTTGTTCTCTCTGGATTTGAGTGCGATAAAGCAGATTCGCTGCAGTAGAACTATTGGCTCAAACAGAATCAAATGCTGG
>JBCBQE010000868.1:0-3200 GCA_039820385.1 Cyanobacteria bacterium J06635_10 | reverse complement strand
TTATAACCTGTTGAGTAATTGATAGTAAATAATTTTTGTTGATTTTTACTATTGTTAGATTTTAATCCCTGGACATCGCAGACTGGATGAGCGGGATTAGAATAAGTGCCGAAGATATTTGGTAAAGGAAATATTTGTTCCCATTTGTTGGTATTTCCGATGGGTTCTAATATTTCTAAACTCGATGGATCAATTTCATAAGGACGAGCTGCATCGAAGGTTACAAAAAGTTGCTCGCTTGTTTTCAAAAAAGCAGTATTAAGTTGATTTCGCGAACCTAAAACTTGACTCATGCGACTAGGCCCACCATTGCGAAATCTGAAATTATTGGGATACTTGTTTGGTTGGTTTTGGATTGCTAAATCTGCATAGTAACATGGAGTCTTGGCAATTTTCGCCTTTAACTTTGCTTTACCTTCCGTTAAATCTAGACGGTAAATCATACCATCACCATTGAGAACAAAACTTCCATCACCATAGGGTAAAGGAGCAGCAATGAAAACGTAACCTGATAAACCATCTGGTAAATTTTCTACGAGAGATAATTCATTACCTTCTTGTTTAAATATTGCTAATTCGAGTTCGTTAATTTCTTCACGACTAGCTTTCATTATCGAATTAGGAATTTGATATTTACTTTGATTCATTTGAAAATTATTCCTGGTTGTATAGATTTGGACTTTGGATTCTTGAACAAATCGTTATGAGGATACTTTTCCTCAAGGGGTTATACAAAAGCTACACAAAACTTAAACAATTCCGAGGTGATATATGTTTGAGGAGCAAAGACTTATGTATTTTTTTTTGAATAATTTTGAGAAAGTTCCCACAGCGAACAATGACGGTTGTTTAAACAGTAATACAGCAATCAGTTGTACCTCACCTACCTTTGCAAAGTACTGTATTTTTGCTGAAAAGCCCAAATATTGTTCAAGAGAAAAACGAAAAATCAAGCTTTTCAGGAAAATTTTACTTAAGTAAATAAGCATTTTTAGATGGGGTGGGATAAGTTCTTACATTCATCTGAGAAGATGACGGTCAGTAATGGTTAAACTAAGGGCTATAAGGCTTTGTGGACTGTTAGTTTATAGAGAAAAAAATTGCGGCGAGCATTGTCAAACCCAAACCAAATTGCAAAAAGAAAAATAAAAACTCCAAATCCATTAAGAAAATATTTTTCAGCCCTATCCCATTTGAAATTTTGAAAGCGTTCTTTGATAGGTATCATATTGAGACTCTTTGATTTGATGTATGAGACTACACCTTCATAAATATAAATTACCAAATACCACTACTGTTTTCGACACTGAATTTGACAAATTAGTGGATATTTGAGTAATGTCCAGAATTTTCCTGAGTTTTACTGAACTTTACTGAGCTTTTTAAATTTCCACATGGTAAAAGAACCTATTAATGGCATTCAACCGAAATGCATAACTTAGAAGTCGCACCTCTCGACAAAATGCCATAACAAATTTTGTCCAAAATCTAAAAGAGTTAAAAGTTATAAATTATTCTTCCCCATCTCCCCATCTCCCCATCTCCCCATCTCCCCACCTTCTTCTCTCCTCTAACAACCCAAAAAAAAAGCCACCATTCTTTGGGGTGGCTTAATTTATAGTTTTTAATTTGTAGGGTTTACAAAACTTTACAACAATCCCAAATTAACAGTCGTAATAAAGCGAAAATTCGTAGGGATGAGGACGTAAACGCATGGGGTTGACTTCAGTGTCTAACTTGTAAGAAATCCAGTTTTCAATGAAGTCTTCGGTGAATACGCCACCTTGTGTTAAGAAATCGTGGTCTTTCTCAAGAGCTTCTAAAGCCAAATCCAAAGAGCCTGGTGTAGAAGGAACTTTGGCTAGTTCTTCTGGAGAAAGTTCGTAGATGTTCTTATCTAAAGGTTCGCCGGGATCGATTTTATTTTTAATCCCATCTAAACCAGCACAAAGCATTGCAGCGAAGGCTAGATAGGGATTACAAGTTGCATCGGGACAGCGGAATTCCAAACGCTTGGCTTTGGGGTTGTCGCCGGAAAGAGGAATACGCACGGAAGCGGAACGGTTTCCTTGAGAATAAGCCAAGTTTACTGGTGCTTCATAACCGGGTACCAAACGCTTGTAAGAGTTGGTGCTGGGGTTGGTAAACGCTAACAGTGCTGGAGCGTGCTTAAGGATTCCACCAATGTAGTGAAGTCCCATTTCACTGAAACCGGCGTATTTATCACCTGCAAATAAAGGCTTTCCATCTTTCCAAATGGATTGGTGGGTGTGCATACCGGAGCCGTTATCTTGGAATACGGGCTTGGGCATGAAGGTAACTGATTTACCGTATTTCTTAGCTACGTTCTTAATAACGTACTTGTAAGCCATCAACCAATCAGCAGCTTCGATTAGCTTACCAAAACGGAAGCCCAATTCACACTGACCACCGGTCGCAACTTCGTGGTGATGTTTCTCAATGGGAACGCCGCATTTTTTCATTGTCAGCAGCATTTCCGTCCGCATATCTTGGGAGGTATCAGTTGGAGAAACTGGGAAGTAACCTCCTTTATAATCTGGCTTATAACCGAGGTTGGGGCCTTCTTCTTTACCGGAATTCCAACGGCCTTCTACGGAATCTACGTAGTAATAACCTGCGTTCTGGGTTTGGTCAAAGCGAACATCGTCGAAAATGAAGAATTCAGCTTCTGGACCAAAAAATGCTGTATCACCAATACCAAGTGAATTTAAATAATCAATCGCTTTCTGGGCAATTACCCGAGGACAGCGGTTATACCATTCACCTGTACGGGGTTCTTTAATACTACATATAATGCTGAGGGTAGGTTCTTCCATGAAAGGGTCGATCCAGGCAGTATCTGGATCTAGTACCATTGCCATATCTGACTCGTTAATGGCTTTCCAACCCCTAATGCTGGAACCGTCGAATGGTACACCATCTGTAAAGGAACTTTCATCGATTTGGTCTTGGTACATTGTTAAATGCTGCCAAATCCCTGGCATATCGATGAATTTCAGATCGATCATCTGAATTTTTTGGTCCTGAATCATTTTCAAGACTTCTTGTGGGGTTGTCATGGTTACTCCTTATCTGCCGATACGCAATGGATGAAAACGGAAATATTCAAAAACTGTTGACCCTTCAGTTGCAGGAACCACTTGTTGACGGGCACCCTTAAAAGTATTTTTTGAAGAAAA
>JBCBQE010000867.1:0-3206 GCA_039820385.1 Cyanobacteria bacterium J06635_10 | reverse complement strand
TGAGAAATGATAGTATCATTTCTCAAACAAGTAAATATTCTTGAATAAATTCAACCATACCCTCTCCTTCTTCTTTAGTCGCTATCCAATCAGCTTTCTTCTTCACCGCATCTTCAGCATTTCCTACCGCGACTTTAAAGCCACAAAAATCTAAAAAATCTAAATCATTTTCTGCATCACCAACAGCTATAACTTGATTTTTTGTAATATTCAAATGTAATAATGCTTTTTCAAGTCCCTTTGCTTTATTTATCCCTGTAGGTAAAATTAAACCATAATCTTTATGACAAATTAGATGTAGAGGAAATTGAAATTCATCAATTAAAGCATTAACTTTTTCCACAAACCGACGGCGAACTGTTGCCAGAATTGTATTTTGATGAAATGGTATACTATGGTGCATCAATTGTGCAATAAATTCTATCGGTGGTTTGCTAGCTAAAAGTTCTATTTTGTCTTGATTTGGAAAATATAAGATAGCTCCATTTTCCGTAATTATTAAATCAAATATTTTAACTTGGGGACATACACGTAACAAGTCATCAAATCCCCTTCCTGTAACAATAGCAATCAAAAAACCATTTTCTTTTGCTTGCAATAAAGATTTTTCAACATTATCTGTAATTTTCCCCCTCGTGGCGATCGTCCCATCATAGTCAGTTGCCAACATTTTAAATTGGGAATTTCGCATTGCTTAGCTCATCTCTAATGACGAGTTGAAGATACCACATTCATAACTTACCGCGAGCCGAATCAAATCTCTTTAGGCGATCGCTACAACCAACAAATGTAGAGACGTTGCAGTGTGCACGCCGTCTTTATCAGTTTAATCTTAATTTCCAAAATAGTAAAAAAGATTGATTCTTAATTCTTAACTTTGATATGTAAGATAATCTTCCAAATCATTTATTTTTGGGTCATTTAATTCCTGCAATACTCGCCAAATCACAGTATAGCTACCGCCAGAACGACGACGGACAACTCTGAAAGCAAGCACTACATCGCTACTTTGCATTTCTAGTAATTGGTCTAGATAGCGGCGTTGTTTTCTCGTAACTGGTTGATTGTTAACTATAATTTCCGGTAAATTAAATTGTAAATTACGCACTAAGTAAGTGTGATTTAATTTTACTTCTACTTGATTAGAAATTGCTTGATTATCAATTATTTTTTCGTGCTTACCAGTAATTATTTTCTGCCTTTCTGATTGCAAGGCACTTAATTTTTGAGGAGGTTGATAGTTAATAAATATGTCTCGCTTTTCGGGAGCAATACCTGGCAAATTAGCGTCTAACTTTTCTAAAGGTATATCCCCAATATCTGCCATAAAGCTGTAATCTATCCCTTGTGGCAGTACCTGAAACTTTCCTTTTACTATCTGAAGTGGTAAATTAGGCGTAAACTTACCCTTGGGTTCAACCAAAACCGGGAAAGGATAACGACCAAGAACATTTTTTTGGGAGCGATTCTCTACAGTATTCAAGGGACGAAGATAAGCTTGATATGGCAATACGCGGAAAATACCCGTGTTAGGCATTGATAGCAATTTTCTGTAAGTTTGCTTTTCTTGGGGATCAATATCGTAAGTCAAACGGTCTAATTTCGCTCTAGTTTGTTTTGGATTTTGAAATTTATTTCGATCGGGAAATACAGATATTGCTTTTGCTAAAAACTTTTCTGCATTTTCTAAGATCCGATACGCTTCTTGAGGCGCTTTAATTGCTGGTTGAACTGGCGGAACATAATTGGCGATCGCTGTTTTTTTTGCCTTACCAATATAAAGTGAAGGACTCTGTGACACGGAAGGTTCTAAAATAGCAAAAGGAGTAGCCAGTTGATGGAGATTGGGACGGGTTAAGGGAGACATGGGAAGCACTAAATCCGATTGTTTTTCTCCGCTAACTAAAGGTAATTCTCTTACCACAGCTAACTCACCGCGTCGAGATAAAAGTCTATCTAGTAATGGAGTCAGTTTTGATAATTCTCGACTCGAATTATACAAAGAACAGTACAATTTTAAGCTAGATGTACTTAAAGGAGGTATAGAATCAAGAGGAACATTAGAACCCGGATTTTGAATACACTTGGCTTGTGGATAAGGATATTGGCGTTTGAGAAAACGTTCCACCACTACGGTGTGGGTGATTAGTTGTCCTCCTACGGCTCGCATTCTATTGGAGTCGGGTTGTAATAGCGCCTGTTCAATACGGGCAATTAAGTTTATCTGCTGTTGCACTAAGCTTTTCGATACAAGATCAAAATTTTCTACTTGACTTGACTTTTGATTTTGATTTGGAGAAGATTTCAAGTTAGTCTCAGTTGCAAAAGCGCTTTCAAAGCTTCCTAGCAAGCAAAAAGGAAGCAAAAAACTAAAAAAGGTGTATCTCATGTCAAAAATCCCATGAACGATCCCGCGAAAAATCTAAAATAGAAATTAAAACGACTATTTTACTAAAGCCGTCAGTCCATTCTACTTTCACCCTTCGGGTATCTCCCAAAGGGAGACGCTTCGCTAACGCCACTATCTCCCAAAGGGAGACGCTACGCGAATGATGGGACAGAAACTGACACCGCCGAGCGGTCTCACCGAAAGTTATAACGGTTTGTTACCAGTGTTGAAACAAGATTTGATGCAAGCTTCTCAGGGACAGCCTTTTAATTCAGAAGCCCCACTACAACTGTTGTTATTTGTGGATGAACGTCCCAAATCCCGATTAAAAGTACAGCAGGTTCGCTCGTATCTCCAACAATTGCAGCTAGAATATGATTTTGAACTTCAAATTATTGATGTCGGAAAAGAACCCCATTTAGCAGAACATTTCAAACTGGTAGCAACACCAGCATTAATCAAGATTCATCCAGAACCCAGACAAATTTTAGCTGGTAGTAATATAGTTACTCAATTGAAAACTTGGTGGTCTCGATGGCAAGCTAGTGTAGAATCCTACCTGGAATTACAGCAAGAATTGAAAAAGGCTACAGAAAATGGCAAGAGTGATGGATGCATCAACAATTCTCCAATTCCCATTAATTCACTCGCAACTTCTTCTGAGATAATTCAGCTTACCGATGAAATTTTTCGCTTAAAGCAAGAAAAACAGCAACTTCAAGAACAGTTGCAATTTAAAGAACGTGTGATTGCGATGTTAGTACACGATCTTCGTAACCCCCTCACAGCAGCAATCATCGCCATAGATACTTTAAAA
>JBCBQE010000866.1:0-3206 GCA_039820385.1 Cyanobacteria bacterium J06635_10 | reverse complement strand
AAAAAAATTCTTATGGGAACCCTTGACTTACGTAACTAGCCGCCTTTTTCTTGTAGGTTGTGTGACACTTAGCAAAATTATGAGGGTAATAATGCGGCAATAAGCGTAAGTCAAGGGTTCCCATAAGAATTTTTTTAGAAGAAAAAAATTCTTATGGGTGCCCGTCATATGTTATTTACAAAACGGCGGAACATTTGATTTTTGATATCTCTCATAAAACTTGGTAAAGCTAGAGTTGCTAAATCTAAGATGTGAAGGATTTATATTCTCATTCCCATACTTCAAGTTTAATTTATCCTTAAAGTTACATAATTCCTATAGAAGTAAAAATATCAGATACAAATATTTAATTTTTTTGGATAAAGTTACCAGAAAAACTTGGGATTACGGCTGATTTAACATATCATTTTTTGTGTTCGTCTATCGAAAAAATGTCGGCAAGATTACAAAAATTATGAAGCAAGTTTTACGCTGGCTACTTTTGGGTGGAGCGCTGTTTTTTTTAGCAAGCGCTTTAAGAAATAATTGGCAAGAAATTGCAGCTATTCGTATTGATGGGGTTGCATGGGCTATTTTAACAATTGCAACTGGGGTAACCTTGCTCGCACATATTTGGGCTGGGTGGGTATGGACTTGGATTCTTAGAGAGTTTAATCAATCAATAAGTTCTACGCAACTTATTCAAGTTTATCTAAAAACAAATATCGCTAAGTATTTACCGGGTAATGTAGGACATTACATCGGGCGAATTATGGGAGCCAAAAATTTAAGAGTTAGTACTACTGCTGCGACTATAAGTGTACTACTCGAACCCCTATTAATGACAGCAGCAGCTTTAATTATTGTTCTTTTATGTAGTAAGTTTATTTTAGGTTCGGATTCTGTTACTTTACTAATAGGAGCGATATTAGGTTTAGTAGCGGTGCTTTGCGTGCTTCATCCTTTGTTTCTCAATCCAGTAATTCGTTTCGTGCACCGTCAGAAAAAGAATAAAGCGGGAACTGGTAATTTAGGTAGTTTTTCTTTGAGTATGAGTCGCTATCCACTAATACCTTTAGTAGGAGAATTAGGCTTTTTACTATTGCGTAGTGGGGGTTTTATTTTAACTGTATATGCAATAGCCCCAATAAATTTTAGTCAACTTCCTTTAGTAATAGGAGCATTTAGTTTTGCCTGGTTGCTGGGATTAGTTATTCCTGGTGCGCCTGGTGGTTTAGGAGTATTTGAAACAACTGCGATCGCACTTTTGCAGAATTTTTTCCCTACCGCACTCATCATCGCTGCTAGTGGTTTGTATCGTTTAATTAGCATTTTAGCTGAAACTGCTGCTGCTGGTATTGCTTGGTTAGATGAACGTCGGATTTAACTATCATTTATTTACATAATAATGGTCGAATACTTATCCTTTTGGAGTTAATTTAAGTTGAGAAAATATACGGTAAGTATCCAAATTTTTCCTCGAACCATTCCTGTTTGAGTCGTCTTGCATTTTGATCAAATTATATTCCACATTCTCTGCATAAATTGCAAAAGTTATGTTGAATATTTCGATAAAATGAATTACCCACTCACACTCATCCTCAGGAAAAGTTTCATAATAATTTATGAGATTAGCAATACGCATTTCCAAATGACGGCGCGAGTATTTGCTAATTAAAACTATTTTAAGAAGTGTAATCACTAATGTCAGTGGATTTCCTTGAGAAAGCAATAAAACAAATAGCTGCGATGGCTCTTTTCCATTTTCTGAGGTCAGACAATCAATAACTTTATTACAAGTTCTCAGTAACAAATTCTTATCAATTATTTCTTGATTATGGTTTGTTTTCCACCCAAACAACTTTTCAGATAGTCGTACTTCTAAAGTTTCAACAAATCTCTTTTGACCTATCGAATATACCAAATACTTTAATAAACTTTCTTTGAATTTTTTGAAGCTTTGGTTATAAGTTTGCTTGATAAAGATATGGGCAAGATTTTCATAACTAAATACACCTTTTCTCACAACAATTGCTTTAATTAAACGTAAAACTTCATCTCCTAAAATACTCGGATTTTTGTAGCGATTAGTGCTAGAAGTAGAAGATTGAGAACGAGCAATGTACATTGCTAATTCAAATTTAAATTTATCTTTTAATTGTTTAGAAAGACGTTTTGCAGCTTGTTGTTGTTCTTTGGAATTGTTTTTATCTGTTGACTGAGCTAATAATAAATAAGAACTATAACGATTTGTCCAATGTAGCTTGCTTTGCTCTTCATGTCTAATCGCAAATAACTTAAGTTCTTGACAATCTTTACTATTAATAAAGTTTGTTAACCAAGTCCTAAAAATATTAATTTTTTTGGAATGAGTAAAGCTATTTTTGGGCTTATATTCTGTAAATAGATCAATTAATTTTTGAATATATTTATATTGACGACGATTTTCCCAATTATTAATAAGTATATAACAAGTCCGTTTAAGAGTATTGCAAAACTCAGGCTCGTTACTACCGACAAAAATTTGGTATATTCCTAACTCAGAATCTGAATTAGCTGAATCTAAACAATCTATAAATAAATTTTTAAATTCTTGTAAAACTTGCTCTGGTTCAAGGTTTTGAACAACTTCTATAAAAAAGTTATAAACTCTTTCTTGTGCAACCTGCACATCTAATCCTCTATCATTCAAATCAAGAAGATGCTTTTTACCCTGTATACTTGGTCTGTGAACAATCATGTTGTGGCTCTCAAGACCCAAAAGTCTCCTATTAGCTATTGCTACTAGCTTATCCTTCTCAAACAGGACCATCAATTGATTGTTCAAAACTTAAGTATTTTTTTGACATAAATTTGATAAATTTATGATTTTAGGATAAAATTATTGCATTAACTTGTGTAATTACCGTGTATATAAAAATAATTTTATACCGGATTCGACCGTATCCTTAATTAGTTAATACTTTTGTAATTACTCAAATCAGGAAAATACAGGTTTTCTTACGAACAGTTACAGATTTTTGGCAAAATATAATCTACTACTCTAAATTTTAAAAGTCACGGGAACATTATCCTAAAAGTCTTCATCCATGATTACGGTTGGGGCTATCTGCGAAAAATATGGGAATATCTCCTGTAATTTTTGCAGAATTTTCCTGTCACGAGTTCCTGTCAACTGCTTGCAGCTTTTTAAAAACCTGGTGAATGGTTTTTACCTGTAAAAAATG
>JBCBQE010000865.1:0-3207 GCA_039820385.1 Cyanobacteria bacterium J06635_10 | reverse complement strand
AGATAGACTTTAAGCCGATGATAGGATTCAATAATCTACTATAAGTAAAACATTACTCTTATTATTTGAATTGCGATGACATTAGCTACAAAACCTACAGTAAAAACTTTAAGCGACTACATTTATAGCGGGATTGAAAAACACTTCAAAAAAACCTGGAAGTGGGAAAAATCTGTTAAAAATGATAAAGATGCCGAAGCTTTACACCAAATGCGGGTAGGTATGCGTCGTTTGCGTACCATCGTAACCAGATTTAATTCCATTGTCAATTTTCCCAAATCGGTGAATGATAAAAACATCGGAAAAATTGCCCGTTGTCTTGGTTCCCTAAGAGATATTGATGTCTTAAAAGAAACTTTAGAGACTACATATAAACCACATTTACCGAAAAAAGAAAGGCTAGTTTTAGATAACGTTATTGATACTTTAAATAAACAACGTGCAGAAACAGCAATAGATGTTAAGGCATTGTTTAAAAGCGAACGTTACAAATCTTTGAAAACAGAATTAAAAGAATGGTTGGAAGAACCAAGTTATCAACCATTGGCAAATTTGACAATTAAACAAGCCCTACCGGATTTACTTTTACCTGAAGTTAGTCGCTTTTTGCTACATCCGGGTTGGTTAATTGGAACTAAAGTAGAAGAAAATAAAGTTGTTATTTCTACAGGCTTTGATGAGAAGAAAGTAGAGAAACAATTATTAAGCTCATCTCAAAATCTGCACGATTTACGAAAGCAAGCGAAAAGACTGCGCTATCAGCTAGAATTATTTACCGATTTATATGGTGAGGGATACGCGAATTATCTTGCACAAGTAAAAAATATCCAAGAAATTTTGGGTTCCATGCAAGATAGCATGGTTTTAGATGAATGGTTACAAGATGTGCTCTCTTCAAAAATTAGTAGTCAACTTCCTACCCTCGCAACTTTACTCAAGAAAAATCGTTACGATTCATGGCAGCAATGGCAATCTTTACAGCAACGATTTCTTACACTTGAAGCTAGACAAGAGTTTCATTTAATTGTTCTGCATCCTGATGTGAAATAGAGATAGAGGGATGGGGAGGTGGGGAGATAAGGGTACTATCAAGTAAAGTTGATGGCACCTGAAGTTTGCCCGTGAAGCTATAGAGTTAGATGGCAAAACCCCAAAAGCGTTATTAATGTTAGCTGTTAAAACAAGAAAGAGACGCGAACAAAAACACGTCTCTAGTTCATCTAAGAAATTGATCAAAATTGTTACGCTACATCAAGCACTGACAAGTGATTCACGGCAACAATAAGTAATTGTGCTTCATCTGCGGTATAGCACCTAGAATCATCGGTTTACAAACAAAAGCAATAGATGGATTTGAAGATGCTTCTGTAATCGTGATTAGAATTCCTAAAAGCTGGAATTCTCCTCATATGGTGACGTTTAAGAATCACTCACGTTTTTATTCCCGTAATAGCGCAGGTAAATATCCTCTTGATGTAACTGAAATTCGTTCAGCTTTTATTGCTTCAGATTCATTAGCAGAAAGAATAAAGTTGTTTCGCACAGAACGCATTTCTAAGATAATCGCTGATGAAACCCCTGTACAGCTAGAAGCTAATCCAAAAATAGTTTTACACCTTGTATCGATAGCTTCTTTTACTTTGGGTACAAATGTTAATCTAAATTTAGTTAGAAATGAAAATAACTCTTCAAGTTTAAAACCTATCAATTCCGATCATTCTACTGGCTGGAATCAACGATATAACTTGGATGGAATTGTTAAGTTTTTAAATAGCATTAAAACCCCTACTTCTTACTCTTAGGACTTACGCAACCGGCACATTTTCCTTGTAGGGTGCTGTGACACTATGCTTGATTTCTAACCAAATAATAAGGTTTTCGTGTCACGCACCAACCGAGGTATTGTGACAATTGCGTAAGTCCTGACTCTTATACTCAATTATTTCGTGATGGTGTTGTTGAAGCGGTTGATGCTTATATTTTGCAGAAACGTAAAAGGGGAAAAATTATTCCCAGTACTTATTATGAAGAAGAACTGATTAATTCTTTACAAAATTACTTACAGTTACAACAGCAACTTGAATTAAATGCCCCAGTTTTGATTATGCTAAGTTTGTTGGGAGTAAGAGATTATGTTATGGGCGTTGGCGATGGTTGGGATCATACTCGCCAGATTTATCCCGTTGACAGAGATAATCTTATAGTCCCTGAAATTGTCGTAGAAGATTACGGCACTAAAGCATCAGACATTCTTCATCCAGCATTTGATGCTATTTGGCAAGCTTGTGGTTGGGATTGTTGCAAAAATTATGATGCAAACGGAAATTGGGTAGGGGATAGAAGGTAGGGTTTGAGTATTTGACCAAGTTGATCATACATATCAGCTTGACGGGCACCTTTGACAATAAACTAGAACTTTTGTACGAAATCAATCTGTTAATAACGAAAAATAATTTGTTATTAAATAAAAACGAGCGCGGAGGGATTCGAACCCCCGACCTACAGAACCGGAATCTGGCGCTCTATCCACTGAGCTACGCGCCCTAACAATATCGTGCAACTTAATTAATTGCACACTAATAAATAGTATAGCCTGTATTTCCTTTTCTGTCTACATAAGTAATGTTAATTGTTTTTAAATAGACTTTATTTATCCGGCGGATCGCGTAATAGTTTTTTCTCTGAGTAATTTTTATAAAAATCTTTAAATAGTTACCTTGAAAACTGATGTAAATACTGAAAGCATCTACTTTATAGTTATGCAGCATTAAGACTATCAAAGTATGAATAAAAATAGTTTAAAAAACAAACCAATAGATAATACGAACGATATAAATAATGATAAAAGTGGTTTTCTACTGGGAAGCATATCTGCGGCATTGTTGATAGTCTGTGTTATTGTGCTAGTTTTGTTTAATAACAAACAAGTGCAACGAATAATTACAGAAAAGATAAATATTGATGCTGTAAAGAAGTCATCGGATCTTGAATTCTCAACTATCCATAGTAAAAATATAAGCGATGAGTAAAAAACAAATACCCTACTCACAGAGAAAATTTTAGACGTTAGAGTACAACATGCTAACGATACTGTAGGAAGACTGACTAATATTTCTTTTACTCAAAGAAATACTATTGCCTAAATCATCTACAAGCACAATTCCTTTTCCGTGCAAGTTGAGATAGATAGTGTATTGAGAACCATTG
>JBCBQE010000864.1:0-3213 GCA_039820385.1 Cyanobacteria bacterium J06635_10 | reverse complement strand
CTGGCATAAACTTCAAGTAGGGTGCTCGTACACTCACCAACATCGAACGTAATAATAAGAAAGTGAGTGTACGGCACCACCCGTTACTTGTGACAATTGCGTAAGTCCTAAATAATTTATAAATTACAAAAAAATGGTTGTATTTAATTGTATTCACTCTTGTTAAATAAATAGATTAATTAAATGAATAGTAAAGAACTTGTTATAGAAGCAGGTAAAATTGAAAGCCAGTATTGGCGAGACTTGTGGAAATATAGAGAACTATTTTACTTTTTAGCATGGCGCGATATTTTAGTGCGCTACAAGCAAACTGCAATCGGCATGGCATGGGCATTAATTCGCCCTTTCTTAACGATGGTGGTGTTCAGCTTTGTATTTGGAAACTTAGCAAAGCTACCTGCCGAAGGAACTGCACCTTATCCGATTATGGTGTTTGCCGCTTTGTTACCTTGGCAGTTTTTCTCTGGTGCGTTAAGCGAATGCAGCAATAGTTTAATTGCTAACGCCAACTTGCTTTCTAAAGTCTATTTTCCTCGGTTGATTGTGCCAACTTCAGCAGTAATTGTCAGCTTCGTAGACTTCTTAATATCTGGAATGATTCTGCTGGGATTAATGGCATATTATAACTTTGTACCCGACTGGCGCATTTTAACTCTACCGCTATTTATCGCGATCGCCTTTGCTGCATCAATCGGTGCGGGGTTATGGCTGGCGGCTCTAACCGTTGAATATCGAGATTTTCGCTATGTAGTGCCATTCATCGTTCAGTTTGGTTTGTATGTATCACCAGTTGGTTTCAGTAGCAAAATTATAGCCTCTCGATATTCCGAACAGGTACGGTTGCTCTATTCGCTTAACCCGATGGTAGGAGTAATTGACGGGTTCAGATGGGCAATTTTGGGAGGGGAGTCGCAAATATATTTACCTGGATTTGCACTATCTTTGGCTTTGGTGATTCTGCTGCTGTTAAGTGGTATTTGGTACTTCCGCAGAATGGAACGCACTTTTGCAGACGTGATTTAGGTGGGAGTTCAATAAATGTCAGATACGATAATTCGTGTAGATAATTTAAGCAAAAAGTATATTTTAAAACATAATAAAGAGAGGTACAAAACATTTCGTGGGGCAATAACTGGCGCTGGAAAGTCGTTAGTCAACGCTTTTAATCCCCGTGGGAAAAAGGAAGCGAATTCTGGCGAAGAAGAATTTTGGGCGCTCAAGGATGTATCGTTTGAAGTTAAGCAGGGCGATCGCGTTGCCATTATCGGGCGTAACGGTGCGGGGAAGTCAACGCTACTAAAGATTCTCAGTAGAATTACGGCTCCAACAGACGGATCTATCCGGATTAAAGGGAGAGTTGCTAGTTTATTGGAAGTTGGTACAGGATTTCACCCAGAGTTAACAGGTAGAGAAAATATCTTTCTCAACGGCGCAATTTTGGGAATGAGTAAGGTCGAAATTCAACGCAAATTTGATGAAATTGTTGCTTTTGCAGAGGTTGAGAAGTTTTTAGATACGCCGGTAAAGCGGTATTCGTCGGGGATGTATGTACGTTTAGCGTTTGCTGTGGCAGCCCATTTAGAACCAGAGATTTTAATTGTAGATGAAGTGTTGGCTGTAGGGGATGCCCAGTTTCAGAGGAAGTGTTTAGGGAAGATGGAGGATGTGGGTAAAGAAGGAAGAACAGTTTTATTTGTTAGCCATAATATGGCTACTGTAACAACTTTGTGTCAGAGAGGTATTTGGTTGGTCAAAGGTCAGGTTAGCATGGATGGAGATGCAGAGCAGGTAACTAGCAAGTACTTAACTTGTGGAGCCGAACATTCTGGAGATGTAATTCTTAATAGCAGCAACAAGCTTTTGCAGCGGTTTTACTTTAAGCGAGTTTCTTTACTCAACTTAGATAAAAATATAACTTCTAATTTTGATATACGAAAGCCAATTATAATTCATTTAGAGTACTCTGTTACTCAAACTATCAAAGATTTGGAAGTATCTGTAAAAGTCAACAATTATTCTGGAATTACAATATTTACAACTAACCGTTCTTCATCTATTGGCTCGATTATTTCAAAGGGGAATTACATTTCGGAAATTGAAATTCCCGCTTTGTTTTTGGTATCTGGAACCTACACTATTGAGATTGCAGCTCACATACCTAATGTCGAGATTCTATCTCAACATAAATCTTTAATAACATTTGAGATTGAGGAAACAGGAAGTCATATGTCTATGTATAAAGATAATGATTTTGGTGTTGTACTTGCAAATATTCTTTGGGAAGAAAAATGTTTAACTATATAAGCAATTTAAGTTTTTATTTAATATTATTTTTAGTAATCCGGTACAATTAAGGAGATTCCTAAAAATGAGCGCTAAATTATTGTCATGGGAAGAGGCTGTGCGATGGTTGAGAGAGCAGCCCGAACGACAAGAACTTGTCAGGCATTGCTATTACGACGATCCATTAGAAATTGCTGCTGAGAGGTTCACAAACAGTGAAGAATGGCTGGAAATAAAGCATTTACTAGGCTCTTATCTTCCAGGAAAAGTATTGGATTTAGGGGCAGGTAGAGGGATTTCCAGCTATGCCTTTGCTAAAGAAGGCTGTGTTGTAACTGCTTTAGAGCCTGATTCTAGTTCCCTCGTTGGAGCCAAAGCAATTCAGTCTTTAATTGATAACACTGACCTGCAAATTCAAATTGTTCAGGAATACGGTGAAACTCTACCTTTTGAAGAGAATACTTTTGATATAGTTTACGGGCGAGCTGTACTACATCATGCTCGTGATTTGAATAAACTCACTCAAGAAGTAGCACGAGTTTTAAAGCCAGGTGGAGTTTTTATTGGCACTCGCGAACACGTTATTTCTCGAAAAGAAGATTTGCAATTATTTTTGGACTCTCACCCACTACATTTCCTTTACGGTGGCGAGAACGCTTTTTTATTAGGCGAATATCAACAAGCAATTATAAAAGCGGGGTTAAACCTACAAAAATCTATTGCTCCTCTGGAGAGCGTAATTAACTACGCCCCGAAAAGTCAAGAAGAGTTTCAAAAAATGGTCGCATCTACATTAAGTCGTCGTATTGGCATCCGATTAGCGAGTTTGTTAGCAACGAATAAAAGCGTACAGAAATTCTATGGTTGGTACGTTTCTCGAAAATCAGATACTCCCGGTCGTCTTTATTCATTCTTGGCAATCAAAAAGTG